>VEPG01000109.1 GCA_012026975.1 Desulfuromonas sp.
TTTTGTGCCGTGGTCATTTCGGTGATGCCGTTGGCGCGCAGGGCGGGCTGCCGGGCAAAGGCGAGCGCTGCCCGGGCGGCAGGATAGTCGCGGGCTGCAATCAGGCGCCGGCCGTCTTCAAGGGCCGAAAAAGCCGCATGATATTCATCGCCGGCATAGAGCGGCGCCTGGTAGGCGTAGGCTCGCGCCACCAGGTATTCCGTGGCATCCAACTCCTGTCGCGGCGGCTTGGCGCACGCCGTCACGAGCAAGATCAAACCGAAAATGGTCAGCCAACGAATGTGCATAAGTCGTCGGACCGTGCCCGGGCACGGCCGGAAGCTATCCAGGGTGTCAGGGTTGCTTGGGGGCCACGGCGAGCCTGATCCCCAGTTCGCGCAGCTGTTTTTCATCCACGGCGTTGGGCGCCTCGGACATCAGGCAGGCCCCTTTTTGGGTCTTCGGGAAAGCGATGACGTCGCGGATCGAATCCGACCCGGTCAGCAGCATGATCAGCCGGTCCATGCCGAAGGCGATGCCGCCGTGCGGCGGGGTGCCGAACTCGAGGGCGTCGAGCAGGAAGCCGAACTTCATCCGTGCCTCTTCCTCCGACAGGCCAAGCATGCGGAACATCAGCGCCTGCACCTGCTGTTGGTGAATACGGATGCTGCCGCCGCCGATCTCGCTGCCGTTAAGCACCAGATCGTAGGCTTTGGCGCGGCAGCGGCCCGGATCGGTTTCGACGAATTCGACATCTTCGTCCATCGGTGCGGTAAAGGGGTGATGCACCGCGCACCAGCGCTTGTCGTCGTCGTCCCACTCCAGGAGCGGGAAGTCAGTGATCCAGACGAAGCGGAAGGTGTCCTTGTCAACCAGACCGAGCAGCTTGGCCAGGTGGTTGCGCAGGCGGCCGAGGGAGTCGTTGACGACCTTCGGCTTGTCGGCGACGAACAGCAGCAGATCGCCTTCCTCGGCACCAAAGGCCTGATTCATGGCCTTGATCTCGTCGGCGGTGAAAAATTTGGCGATGGGGGAGTGCCACTCGCCGTTCTCGATCTTTACGTACGCCATCCCCTTGGCGCCGTAAATGGAGACGAACTGGGTCAGTTCATCGATCTCCTTGCGGGAGAAACGGGCGCACCCCTTGGCATTGAGACCCTTGACGATGCCGCCGCCGCCGCAGACCTCGGCAAAGACCTTGAAGCCGGCGTCCTTGACCAGGTCGGAGAGTTCGACCAGTTCCAGGCCGAAGCGCAGATCGGGGTTGTCGACCCCGAAACGGCGGATCGCTTCGGCATAGGTCATGCGCTGCATCGGCAGTTCGACATCAATCCCCTTGGCTTCCTTGAAAATGCGGGCGATCAATCCCTCCATGACGCCGACCACGTCGTCGCGGTCGACGAAGGAGAGTTCGCAGTCGATCTGGGTGAACTCCGGCTGGCGGTCGGCGCGCAGATCCTCGTCGCGGAAGCAGCGTACCACCTGGAAGTAGCGGTCGAATCCGGAGATCATCAGAATCTGCTTGAAGATCTGCGGTGACTGGGGAAGAGCATAAAACGTCCCCAGGTTGATGCGCGATGGCACCAGGAAGTCGCGCGCTCCTTCCGGGGTCGACTTGGTCAGGAACGGGGTCTCCAGTTCCAGGAAGCCGTTGTCGGTCAGGTACTGGCGGGTCACCTGGGAAACCTGGTGACGCAGGATCAGGTTGTTCTGCAACTGCGGCCGGCGCAGGTCGAGATAGCGGTACTTGAGGCGGATGTTCTCGGCCACTTCGCTGTATTCGTCGAGAGTGAAGGGAAGCGGCTTGGAGCGATTGAGCAGCTTGCACTCGGTGACCTGGATCTCCACCTCGCCGGTCTTCATGTTCGGGTTGACCGTCCCTTGCGGGCGCGGGATGACCTTGCCCTTCACGGCCAGGACGAACTCGTTGCGCGCCTCTTCGGCGACTTTGTGGGCGCCGGCGCACAGGTCCGGGTCGAAAGTCAGCTGGGCGAGGCCGGTGCGGTCGCGCAGGTCGACGAAGATCAGTCCGCCATGGTCGCGGCGGCGCAGGACCCAACCCATCAGGGTGACGTCCTGGCCGATCTGTTCCTTGCGCAGGTCGCCGCAGAAGTGCGTACGTTTCCAGGTACCGAGGGTATCGCTCAAGGGGGGAACTCCTTCATGGGAAGATCGCCCGGCCGGTCAGACCGAGGCAATTTGGCATTATATAGAGCGCTTCAGTTAACCGTCAATCGCAAACGACGAGTCCCAGCCTGGCATCGAGTTCCGTCAGCGGAACCTCTTCTTGGGTGCCGGCCGCCATGTCGCGCAACTGGGCGATGCCGCGGGCCAGTTCGTCGCCGCCGAGGATCAGCACCCGTCGGGCGCCGAGCTTGTCGGCGCGGCGCAACTGTGCCTTGAGGCTCTTGCCGGCGTATTCCATCTCGGCATAGATCCCCTGGCGCTGCAGGCGGGTCAGCAGGCGGAAGCCGAAGCGTTCGGCCTCGACGCCAAGGGTGGCGATGAACAGGGCCGGGCGCGGTGAGGCATCGTCTCGGGCGCCGAGCAGCAGGGCCAGCCGCTCCTCGCCCATGGCGAAGCCGATCCCCGGCAGCGGCGGGCCGCCGAGGTCGGCGACCAGGCGATCGTAGCGTCCGCCGGCAGCCACGGCACTCTGGGCGCCGAGGCGATCGGTGACCATCTCGAAGGTGGTCTTGGTATAGTAGTCGAGGCCGCGGACCATGCGCGGATTGACGGTGTATGGCACCTCGAGCTCGGTCAGGTGACTGCGGACCGCCTCAAAGTGCAGGTCGCAGCCGGTGCACAGATGCTCGATAACCGCCGGTGCACCGGCGGTTGCCTCGATGCAACCGGGTACCTTGCAGTCCAGTGCCCGCAGCGGATTGGTTGCGGCGCGCCGTTGACAGTCGGCGCACAGTTGGCCGAGGCGGGCTTGCAGGAAATCAAGCAGGGCCTGGCGGTAGGCCGGCCGGCACTCCGGGCAGCCGAGGGAGTTGATCTGCAGGGTGACACCATCAATCCCGACCGTTGCGAAGAAATGACTGAGCATCGCCAGGACCTGAGCGTCGATCTTCGGGTCGTCGAGGCCGATCACTTCGGCGCCGATCTGATGAAACTGGCGATAGCGCCCTTTCTGCGGCCGTTCGTGGCGGAACATCGGGCCGAGATAGTAGAGCTTGCTGACCGGATCGAGAGTGTGCAGCTTGTGCTCGATGAAAGCACGGATGACCGGAGCGGTCCCCTCGGGACGCATGGTCATGGAGGTGCCGCCCTTGTCGGCAAAGGTGTACATCTCTTTTTCGACGATGTCGGTGGTCTCGCCGATGGAACGGCAGAACAGTTCGGTTTTCTCGACCACCGGCACGCGGATCTCGCGGTAGCCGAAGGCTGCGAAAACCCGCCGGGCGCTGCTTTCCAGAAACTGCCAGGCTTCAACCTCGCCCGGTAGGATGTCGTTCATTCCCTTGATGCCGGTAATGCTCACGTTGGTCATGCTCCGTTGGAATAAATAAAAGGCCCGGCTTGTTTGCCGGGCACGCCTCTACCACCATCCGCAATGGTCGGTTGCCCTGGCCGGCAGCACGAATCATCGGGACGCTTTTACCCGTTCCGCCGTCTTTCGTCAACTTCCCCTGAGGAATCGTTCGACGCGGGCTCCGGGCGGAGTCAGCTGCCGCGGAGTTCCGCAGCGCTGCGCGTGACGTTGCGGGCTTGCTTCCCCTGGTACATGGCCCGGTCGGCCAGATCGATCAGTTCCTGCTTGGTGGCGGCATGGACCGGGTAGGTGGCATGACCGACCGTGGCGGTAACGCGGCAGGTCTTCCCCTGGCCGGCATCGTAGAGATGCTCCTCGACCGCTTTGCGAATGCGCTCGGCCACCACTTTGGCACCGCGGCTGTCGGTTTCCACCAACAGGGCGGTGAATTCATCTCCGCCGTAGCGGAACAGCAGGTCGGCATCGCGCACGCAGTGTCGCAGCAGTTCCCCGATCTCGCGCAGCACGCTGCTGCCGACCAGGTGCCCATGGGTATCGTTGACGTTCTTGAACAGATCGAGATCGATGAAGGCCACCGAGAATTCCAGACCGTAGCGCTCGGCGCGGCGGATCTCCTGATCAATGGCAATCTGCAGGTAGCGGTGATTGTACAGCCCGGTCAGATCGTCGGTATAGATCAGATCGCGGGCTCCCTGATACTGACAGGCGTTCTGGAAGCCGAGCGCGGCCTGCTCGGCCAGGAATTGCAGGCCGTCTTGCGGAATCTGGTCGGGATAAGGGTGCCCCTCGGCGTTGAACAGCACCAGACCGCCCTGGATACCGTTGTCGGCCTGCAGTGGAAACAACCAGAAACAGCGAATGTCGGCCGGGGATCCATCCGGAAGAGAGGCAAGCCGAGCCACTTCCAGCCGTCCTCCCTTGCCGAGGGCCAGGGCGTGCGGCAGCAGCGCTCCCGCCAGGTTTCTGGCCTGTTCTTCGGTCATGCCGGTGCCGCAGATAACCCGGCTGACCCCCTCCTGGCCGGCAAAGAATGCCAGGCCACGGATCTGTCCTCCGGTCTCATTGAGAAGCAGGGTCAAGGCTTCCTGCAGCAGGATATCGACATCCAGCTGGGAGGAAAGCTGTTGGCCTTTCTGGTAGAGGCGAATCTGGCTGCGCAACAGGGTGTTTTCGTCGAGCAGTCGCCGCTGTTCTATGCAGGTGCGCACAACGTGCCGCAACTGTTCGGGATTGCACGGTTTGAGCAGGTAGTCGCGGGCGCCGTTCTTCAGGGCCTGGATGGCGGATTCCACCGTGGCATTGCCGGTGGCGAGAATCACTTCGGGGGGGGTGTTGAGGTTACGAGCGCGCCGGACGAGGTCGAGACCGCAGACCCCGGGCATGACCATGTCGGTGATCAGTACGTCGATGCCGCCTCGGGCAAGGCGGGCCAGCGCCGCTTCGCCGGATTCGGCGGTCTCGATCTCATAGGCATTCTCTTCGGCGAGAATGTCGCTGAAGAGTCTCCTGAAGAAGATTTCGTCGTCCACCACCAGAATGGTCGGTCGGGACATCCTTTGCACCCTTCGGTCATCTGCAGGGTTGACGGGACCGGCTAACTAGCCAAGCTGATTAAACAAGCTACCAGAAGCCCGGGATAGCGTCAATGACTAACCCCGGTGAAACAGCGCGCCTGCCAGGGACCGCCATCGCTGGTGATCGTCAGCGTTCCCTGATAGTCGGTGCGATATAGCGGGATGCGGCGGTCCCGACAGGCGGCGACACTTGCCGGATGCGGCAGCCGATAAGGGTTGTCCCGTCCCGCGGAGACGAAAGCCATGCCGGGCTTCAGACGGTCCAGAAACCGCTCCGGCCGCGAGCCGCGGCTACCGTGATGAGGGAGCTTAAGCAGGGTGACCGGCTCCGGCAGGCCGGTGGCGCACAGCCGGTCGAAACCCTTGACGGCAAGATCGCCGGGAAGCAGCACCCCTTCGCCACCGGCCGCGGTATGGACGACGATTGAGCGGTCATTCGGATCATCGGCGTCCTGTGGCGGCACGAACAGGTCCAATGCCGTGCCGGACCCGGCGCCAAGCGTCGTCCACCCCTCCGGCAGGGTGTGTACCGGGATGCGCCGGCGAATCAGGCTCTCGACGATATGCGGTTCGAGCTTCTCCATGGGGATTGCCGACCAGAAGCCGTCGACGGACAGATGCTTGAGAACAAAAGGGAGCCCGGCGCTATGGTCGGGATGATCGTGGGTCAGGATGACGCCTGCCAGCCGCCGGGCGCCGAGCCGTCCGAGTGCCGGGGCGACCAATCGTTCGCCGATGTCAATGGTGGAACCGGTCAGCCCGCCGCCATCGATCAGATAATGCCGACCAGCCAGGGAGAGCAGGGTGGCATCGCCCTGGCCGACACTGAGAGCAATGACTCGCAATCGGGAACCGGTTGGCGCAGGCATGATCAGCAGCAGCAGGGCAAGGCCCAAAAGTGCCAGCTGTTGGCGGCGGGAGGGGAGCGGCAGCAGGGCACCCACCAGCAGCAGTACGCCGATCCCCTCAAGCCAGGTGATGGGAAGAAAGATCGCCTGCATGCCGGGGAGGGCCAGGCACCATTTGGTGATAACCAGGGTCAGGGCAACCACCTGCCCGGCGATTCCGAAGCACAGATCGGCCAGCCAGGGTGAAATCGGAAGCAGCAGGGCGCCGGCCAGACCGGCGGGGACCGCCCCCCAGGTGACCAGGGGGATGGCGGGCAGGTTGGCCAGCAGGCCGGCCGGGGCAACCTGGTGGAAGTGCCACAAGACCAGGGGGGCTGTTGCCAGGCTGGCGGCCACTGTGGTCAGCAGCATCAGGGCGCCGCCCCGGACCAAAGGCGGGTAGGTGTCGAGATATTTTTGCCAGCGCGGCACCCAGATCATCAATCCGGCAACCCCGGCGAAAGAGAGTTGGAAGGATGGTTCGAACAGACTTAAGGGAGAGAGCAGCAGCAGGCCGATGGCTACCGTGGAGAGCAGGGCCAGCGGCGGCGTGCGCCGGTGGTTGCTGAACAGCAGCGCCGCCAGGGCAATCGACCCGAATGAACGTTTGGTCGGCGCGGCGTTGCCGGAAAGGAGCAGGTAGAAAAATAACGGCAGCAGCAGCAATAGCGGCAGAATGCGCCGCGGCGGGCAGAGCAGCAGCAGGCGCTCGCTGCGGCTGTAGAGCCAATGGGCTCCCGCATAGGCCAGCATGGCCAGCATCCCGAAATGCAGCCCGGAAATCGAAAAGAGGTGAGGGAGACCGCCGTCGCTCAGTAATTTGCGGCACTCCGGCGAAATGCCGCCGCCGATGCCGACGATCAGGGTCTGCACCAGGCCGGCAGTGTCGCCGGAGACTGCTTTGGCAATGCGTGCGGCAATCGCATTGCGCAGGCGTTCGCAGAGTTGCCCGTCCGGTTCCGGGGTGGCAATCCGCGCCAGATCGGTCCCCCGGCCGATGCTGGAAGTCACATAGATCCCCCGCGCCGCCAGATGGCGGGGGTAGTTGAATTCCCCAGGGGTGCCGAACAGTTGTGGCCGGCGCAGTTTTGCCCGCCAGCAGATCCGGTCGCCGGGAGCCACCCCGGGATCACCTTCGCGGACAGTCAGGCGCACCAGCCCATCGGCATGGGCCGCCGTGCTGCCGGCACCCACCCGCTCGACAGCAACATCGAGGCGGGAACTGCCGTCCCAGAGCCGCTCGGATTGCTGCACCACCCCTTCCACCGCCACCATCTCCGTTGTGACGAAACGAGAGACATGGCTGGCATAATGCGGCGGCTCAAGGGCCTGCTGCGCCCACAGAAAACCGGCGAGGGCGAGTGCGGCGGCGAGCAGGGGACGCGCCCAGAATCCGTGGCGCAGGGGGAACCACAGCATCGCCAGCAAGGCGGCAACGATGACCGGCCAGTTGCCGAACGGCGGCAGCGCATATGCGGACAGGCCGATCCCGGCCGCATAGGCGGCAAGGATCCAGTAAGGAGCCACGACGAATCAGTGGGCGGCGGACGACAGACGGACGGTCAGGCGATCGAGATCGGCGGATGTCGGTGCATCTCCGGCCATGGGGAGGCCGAGCACCGCGGCGAGGGTTGCCAGATCGGACCGGCGGGCCTTGACCACAATCCGGTCGAGGCCGCCGCCTGGCGGCAAGGTGACTGTCAGGTGGTTCGGGCCCTTCGGCAGGAAGACGGCGGGTGCCGTGACCGTATCGAGATAAGGCTTGCCATCGATGGACAGGGACTGGTGACCGTTGATCAGGAGGTCAAGCCCGGTTCCCATCACGGTCAGGTCGATGTCGTGGAAACCTCCCTGGACAATGTCCAATGGCACGTCGATCTTTGCCGCTTGTGACATCGTGCGCAGCCAGCGCCCGCCGCTCGGCCGGCCGAGGTGCGCATCCTCGACCACCTGGGCCTCGCCGATTTTGGCCAGGGCTTCGGCTTCGATGGCCATGGTTCGGTCCGTCAGCGGCAATTCCTTTTCGAGGTGAAGCGCCTGTACAGCCGTGGCGGCCAGGACGTCCCAGGTCAGTGCCGCATCCGGCTGCCAGCCGCCATCGGGGACGATGGACGGCAAATTGGGTGCCGTCAGTTCAAGATAATCGAGGGCGCCTCCCGGCGGCAGGGTGACGATGATTTCCTGGAGGCCCGCGGTCAGGGCGAACTCGCCCACTTCGACTTTCGAGAATTTCTGTTTATCGCCGTCGGCGGGAAAGCTTTGTGCGCCGATTTTTACGGTGTGCCCCGGCATATGAACCGCGATGCCGAGCCGGTAGCGGCCGTCGAGAGGGAGAACGAAACGCAGATGAACTTCGGTCGGTCGGCTGGTGCCGAGCAGCCAGCCGGAACCGCTGAACGGTCCGTAGTTGAGAAAGGCAAGGGTGGAGACCTCGTCGTCCTCGGAGCGTACGGCTTCGGCTTCAAAACGCAGGTTGCGCTTCCCCAGCAGAATGTTAAGGTAGTCATCGGGCTGCGGTGAGTCCGGCAACCCGAACGAGCGGCCGAGGCTGTCGACCAGGGCGATCATCCAATCACGCTGGGTCAGCGCCTGGGCCGGGTCGGGGGAGAGGACGAGCAAAACCGCGGCCAGCGCGGTGACAACGAACAGTCGGCAAGAGTGAAGATTGGGCATGGCTTTCGTATCCTCCGCAGCATTCAATAGCATGGCATGGACACTATCCTAGCATACGGTCCAATGCTTGCAAATAGCTGGAATCCAGCTTCGCTCTTGGCGCGAACACCCGCTGCCGCTATCATGGCCCCTGACGAATCATCCGGATGATCTTTCCCGGGAGGCGAGACAGATGAAAAAAGCGTGTTCATGGAGAGCGGCGGGCGGACTGTTCCTGCTGCTGATCGGTCTTTGCGGGTGTGCCGTCAACCCGGTGACCGGGCAGAACGAACTGATGCTGGTCAGCGAGCAGGAGGAGCGTCAGCTCGGTCTGCAGACCAGGCAGTCGGTCGACGAGGAGTACGGGGTCTATGAGGACGCCGCCCTGCAGAGCTACGTGAGCGGCGTGGCTCGCCCGCTCACCCAGGTTTCGCACCGGCCGGCCCTCGACTGGCAGTTCCAGGTCATGGATTCCCCGGTGGTCAATGCCTTCGCCGCCCCCGGCGGGTACGTGTTCGTCACGCGCGGCCTGTTGGCGGCGATCAACGATGAAGCTGAACTGGCCGGCGTTCTGGCCCACGAGATCGGGCATGTCACCGCCCGCCATTCTGCCCGCCAGATGAGCCAGTCGATGTTGGCCGGACTCGGCGTTCAACTCGGTACGGTGCTGGCCGGTAGCTACGGCGAGGTGCTCGGTCCGCTGCTCGAGGCCGGCACCGGTCTGCTCTTCCTCAAGTACAGCCGCGACGACGAGCGCCAGGCCGATGCTCTCGGTGTCGAATATGCGTCAAAGGGCGGTTACGATACCAAGCGCATGGCCGACTTTTTCACGACCCTGCAGAAGCAGGAGACGCTGGAGGGGGAGAAGGGTGGCGGCTTGCCGGAATGGTTTTCCACACACCCCAGCCCGGTTGACCGCGAAGCCGCCGTGCGATCGCAGACGGCTCAATGGCAAACCCGACTCCCCCGGCAGAACTATCGTACCAACCGGGAGGCTTTTCTGGCCCGGGTCGACGGCCTGATCTACGGCGAAGATCCGCGTCAGGGTTTCCGTGAAGGCGACTGGTTCTATCTGCCGCAGGCCCAGGTACAGTTCCGCATCCCCGGCCAGTGGAGCTTTTCCCGGGAGGGGAGCCAGGTGCAGATGACCCATCCGCAGAAGGCCGGAGTCATCCTGTTCGGCATCCAGAAGGGGACGGTCGATCAAGTCTCCAAGGCCTTTGTCACCGCGATGAAAGCCACGGTACAGCAGTCCGCCGATCGTACCATCAACGGCCTGCAGGCCCGGGAACTGGTCTCGACCGTGACCAACGGCAGCCAGCAGGCCCGGGTGATCTCACACTTTTTCCAGAAAGGCGGCGAGGTCTTCATGTTCCATGGGTTGGCTGACAACGCCGGATTTTCCAAGTTGGCGGCAACCCTTGGCCAGCCGGCCGCCAGCTTTGCGCCGCTCACCGATCGGGAAAAGTTGAACCGCAAGCCGCAGCGGATCGCCGTCAGGCAGATTAACAAGGCCTCCACTCTGGAAGCAGCCCTGCAGGCGTACGCGGTCGAGCAAAGCCTCTGGCCGCGCATTGCCTGGATGAACGAACTGCAATTGACTGATCGGCTGCAGCCCGGCCAGCGGATCAAAATCATCGAGTGAGAGGTACGATTTGACTTCCCCGGAAGATCCCGGCGCTGACCGGCACCCATCCCTGCGGACTTTTGACCTGCGCCTGACCGGGCGGGATTTCGAGCGCTTCAGCCGGTTGGTCTACGAGCAGTGCGGGATCAAACTGCCGGCACACAAGCAGAGCATGCTCGAAGCGCGTCTGCGCAAACGGCTGCGCGTCCTTGGTCTGGGCAGTTTCGAAGAGTACGCCGAACTGATTTTCAGCGGTCGGGAGCCGGGAGGCGAGCTGATCAAGCTGATCGACGTCGTCACTACCAACAAAACCGACTTTTTCCGCGAGCCGGCCCATTTCGATTTCCTCGTCCGGTCCGCTCTGCCGGAACTGATTGCCAGGGACGGCGCAGGAATCGCGCGGCCACTGCGGATCTGGAGCGCCGGCTGTTCGACCGGCAAGGAGCCGTATACCCTGGCCATGGTGCTTAGCGAATTTCGCGCAGCGCATCCCGGGTTCTCTTTCGAGATCCTCGGCACCGACATCTCGACGGATGTCCTCGACAAGGCCGTCAAAGGGATCTATGCCGAGGAAAAGGCCGAACCGATCCCCCCGGCCCTGCGGCGAAAATACCTGCTCAAGGCCAAGGATTCGACACAGCATCAGGTCCGGATCGTGCCTGAGCTGAGGAGCCTGGTGCGTTTCCGCCGCCTCAATTTCATGGATGCCGATTACGGCCTGCGCGAATCATTCGACGTCATCTTCTGTCGCAACGTCCTGATCTATTTTGACCGTCCGACCCAGGAGCGGCTGCTGACCCGTTTCGCCGGTTACCTCGAAAGCGGCCGTTTCCTCTTCCTGGGGCATTCCGAAACCCTGCTCGGCCTGAATCTGCCGTTGCGGCAGATGGCCCCGTCCGTTTACCGCAAGATCTGATCGAAGCGGCGATTTCCCCGGTCGCTTCCCCCGGCAAGTCTGCCATTGAAAATCCTGAAAAATTAAGGCACCATCAGCAAGCCGCCCGCTTGCAAACGCCTGCCCTCCGCCGGAGTTGTCCATGCCGGGGAAACCGGCGCGATGAAGCGTCGTCATGGCGGTCATTCGTCAACGCCTCATTACGATCGATTGACCATGTCCCGTTTTTCCACACTGCAAAGCGTTCTGGGCTTGCGCTTTATCGCCGCGGCGGCAATCCCCCTGCTGCTGTTCGGCTGGTTTGCCTACCAGTACCTGGCCGGTTGGCAGATGGAGAAGGCGCAGGCCGACCTGCAGAACCATACCCTCAACATTCGTGACGAAGTCGGCGAGTTTTTCGATCAGGTCGAGTCGGACCTGTTGGTGATAAGAGGTTCAATCGAGGTCTTGCAGGCCACGGCGCCGGCCGAGGTCGATGCTCAGTTGCAGGCGATTGCCACCCAATCAAAGTACTTCAAGGCGATCTACCTGTTGGACGAGAATCTGCACGTCCTGCATTTGGGTTTGGCTGCCCAGGAGACTGCGCAGCGTAAAAACTATCTTGGCCTCGATCTTCCTAAGCTCGAAACCCTGTTCGGGCAGCATCCTCCGCATTCCGTCGCCGACATGAAGAGCAGTAACACCGTTGACAAATCCGACCCGATTTCGGTCCCCGGCAGCACCCACTCGGTCATGCTCAGGACGAAACTTCACAATGGTTACCTGCTGGGTACCGTCGGCCTTGATCGTCTGGCCGTTTACCTCCAACGCCGCGAATATGATGCAAAAGACATGGTGTTCGCGATCATTGATCATCACGGGACGTTGATCGCTCACACCGATCAGCAACTGGCACGGGAGCGCACCAGCTACCTGGCCCATCCCGAGGTACAAGCCGCCCTGTCCTCCGGCGTGGAGGTCGCCACCAAATTTCATGAGGACAAAAGCCTGCTCGAGAGCGTGCGGGTTATCCCGCGCAACGGCTGGGTGGTGCATGCTTCCATGCCTCGGGAAGTTGCCTTGCTGGGCGCCCATCGCTTGCGCATGGTCTTTGTCTCCACCTTGGTGATCGCGTGCGTTCTTGGTGGCGGACTCGCTTTCTGGCAGTCACGGCAGGTCGTCCGTCCACTGCTGATGTTGCGTGACAGCACGCAGGGGGTGACGCGCGGCGACTATCGGGGGCTGGAGCGGCTGGCGAATACCAGTTTCGTCGAGTTGAATGATCTTTCCGCCAACTTCCTGGAAATGGGGGCCGCGGTCATGGAGCGCGAAACCTTCCTGCGGGCCAGCGAGGAGCGTTTTCGCTCGCTGATCGCGGGGATGGGCGAAGGGTTGCTGATCGTCGACCGCGACGGCAGAATTGCCGATTGCAACGAAGCCGCCGAACGCATATTTACCCTCTCCCGACGTGAGCTTATCGGACACAGCATGCACGGCGAAAGTTGGCGGGTGATCCATGAGGACGGCAGGGAGTTTTCCCTTGAAGAGCGTCCCTTCAACATCACCTTGCAGACCGGCACCGCCGTCAACAACCAATTGATGGGACTCTGCCAGCCGGATGGCCGGGAAGTCTGGCTGCAGGTCAACAGCCGCCCGCAATGGTCGCTGCACGGTGATGTCCTTGCCGCGGTGATCACCTTTGCCGATGTGACCAGGCTCAAACTGGCCGAAGCCTCGCTGCGTCTCGGCAAACTGCGTTACCAGGAGCTGTTTCAGCAATTCTCCGTGCTGCTTGAGAGAATTACCGACCGGATCGACCTGCTGACCCCCGATATGCAGATCACCTGGTCGAATCGTGGCAACGCTGGAACCGGGGAGTTAAATGCCGGGTCTGCAACAGGCAACGGTTGTTTTGCTCATCGCTTCGGTCGTTCCGAGCCGTGCCCGAATTGTCCGGTCGTGCGCTGTTTCACTTCCGGCCGGCGCGAGGTCGGGGAAGTCGTGGACCGGCAAGGATTGACCTGGAGTCTGCGCGCCTTCCCGGTGAAAAGCGAAGACGTGGTGACCCAGGTCGTTCTGATTGCCGAAGATGTTACCGAAAAGCTCGAGAACGAGCGGCAGCGGAGCCGGGCCAGCCAGTTGGCGGCCCTGGGCGAACTGGCGGCCGGTGTCGCCCATGAAATCAACAATCCGATCAGCGGCGTGATCAACTATGCGCAATTGATCCTCAACCGCGCCGCGGAGGACTCCCGGGAGCATGAGCTGGCAAGGAGGATTATCAAGGAGGGTGACCGCATCGCGACCATCGTCCGCGAACTGCTGATTTTCGCCCACGAGGAGAGCAGCGATCGGAAAATCGTGTCGATTCGCGAGGCCCTGGCCGAAGCGCTGCTCCTGTGTGAGTCGCAGCTGCGCAAGGAGGCGATTGAACTGCAGATCGATCTGCCGCCCGACCTGCCTCGCGTGGAAAGCCGCAGCCACCAGATCCAGCAGCTCTTCCTTAACCTGATCAGCAATTCCCGGCATGCCCTCGCCGAAAAATATCCCGGGGAGCATGCCGATAAAATTCTTCTGGTCAGTGGCCGGCAGGTCGATCTGGATGGCCACCCGGTTGTGCGCTTGAAAGTCAGGGATCACGGCACCGGCATCCCCCCGGAGATGCTCGAAAGGGTCATGACCCCCTTCGTTACGACCAAGCCGGCCGGCGTCGGCACCGGCCTGGGGCTGAGCATCAGTTTCGAAATCGCCAAAAAGCATGAAGGATCGCTGACGATTGCCAGTGAACACGGCGCTTGGACCGAAGTCACCGTCGACCTTCCGGTCGGTGCCGCCGTAGATCACGGGTCGTAATGGTGTCAAGGAATCGCCGACCGGTTACCGGTGGGCCCGGCAATTGCAACAGTGCCGAAGTCAGCATCGATCCGCCCATTTCCGACAAGGAGGAGAATCATGACCCAACGCATATTGGTAGTTGATGACGAGGAGAGCATCCGTTTCACTTTTGATGCCTTCCTGACGGATGCCGGCTATCAGGTTGACACGGCGCCATCCCTCAAGGAGGCCTTGTCGCTGACCACGGCCACCGCTTACGACACGGTGTTTCTCGACATTCTGCTCGGCCGCGAAAACGGCATGCAGATCCTGCGGCACGTGCGTGAAAACGATCCGAATTGCCCGGTCATCATGATTACCGGTGCCCCCGAAGTCGCGACTGCCGCGGAAGCGGTCCGGCTCGGCGCCTTCGACTACCTGACCAAGCCGGTACACCAGGATGAATTGCTGCGCATCACCCGGCGGGCGCTTGAACGCAAGGTGTTGCTCGATGAACAGGAAACGTTCCGGCTGCGGATGGCCGCGGTCTTCCAGAGCATCCAGGAGGGGATCCTGGTGTTCGATGACCAGTTCCGCCTGGTCGAGATCAACGAGTCGGCGCGGCGCATGATGGCCTGCGACAAGGATGTTATCGGCAAGACGCTCGATGAACTGGGTCAGGGTGACGGCTGTTCGACCGCCCGGCAGTTCCAGGAGATCGTGACCCAGCGCTGCATGGGGGAGATTTACCGCATGCAGATGCACAACACCGTAGGCCAGCAACTGCTGGTCACTCTGACGATCGCCCCCCTGACCAGCCAGGCCGGCCGGGAAACCGGCGTGGTCCTGGTTCTGCGCGACGAAGGCCAGCCGGTGCATGCGGCGAATGCCGGCCTGGCGTGAAAGTAGCGTGATGCGCCGGATTCTGGTCGTCGACGACGAGGAGAGCATCCGCTTCACCTTTACCGCCTTCCTCGAAGGTGCTGGTCACCGGGTGCAGGTTGCCGCGTCGGCAACCGAAGCCCTGGGCCATCTGCATGACGAAGTCTTCGATCTGGTGTTTGTCGACATCATGCTTGGCGGCGAAAGCGGACTCGATCTCCTTGGCGAGGTACGACAGCGGTTCCCGCTGTGTCCGGTGGTGATGATCACCGGCGCTCCGGGAATCGATACGGCCACGGAAGCGCTGCGGCGTGGCGCGTTCGATTACATTCCCAAACCGCTTCGCCAGGAAACGCTGCTGCGGGTCAGCCGCCAGGCCCTGCATCATCGCGAAGTGCTGGAACAGCGCGAGCTCTACCGGGCGCATCTCGAAGCGATCTTCCGCAGCGTGCGCGAAGGGATCCTGCTGATCGACCGTAATCTGACGGTGCTTGAGGCCAACGCCGCGGCAATTGTCATGCTCGGCCTGCCTTGTGAAGTCGGTGGCTTGCCGCTGTCCAGGCTTGCCGACAATATCGGTGCACCGCTGCGGGACATCTCCGGTTGCGCGATTGGCGACGGGAAAGCCGTGGACGGATACCGTCTGGAAGTGGCAACGTCCGGGCAGCCGCCGCGCATCCTGCTGATGGCCGCGGCGCCATGGGCCGAGAGCGACGGTCCGCCGCAAGGCGCGGTGATCACCATCCGCGACGAAACCCGCCTGGAGAATCTCGAACGCGATCTGAAGAAGCGGTACAACTTCGAGCACATCATTGGCCGGAGTGCCGCCATGCAGCAGATTT
Organism: Desulfuromonas sp.; assembly: GCA_012026975.1. GTDB lineage: Bacteria > Desulfobacterota > Desulfuromonadia > Desulfuromonadales > BM103 > VAUL01. The sequence goes on from VEPG01000109.1 coordinate 15,628, forward strand.
ACGGGCTGATCGAGAACCTTGCCGAGGTCGACACCACCGTGCTGGTGACCGGCGAGAGCGGCACCGGCAAGGAGTTGGTTGCCGAGGCGCTGCACTGCCGCAGCCCCAGGCGCCGCGGTCCGCAGATCAAGGTCAACTGTGCCGCCCTGCCGGAGAACCTGCTGGAGAGTGAGCTGTTCGGCCATGTCCGGGGGGCTTTCACCGGGGCGATCAAGGATAAGTCCGGCCGCTTTCAGCTGGCCCACCGCGGGACTATCTTTCTTGACGAGATCGGCGATGTCTCTCCGGCGATGCAAGTACGTCTGCTGCGGGTGCTGCAAAACAAGGAGATCGAGCGGGTCGGCAGCAGCCAGTCGATCCCGGTGGACGTGCGGATCGTGGCGGCCACCAACAGCAATCTGCAGGAAAAGGTCCGGCGCGGGGAGTTTCGCGAAGACCTCTATTACCGGCTGCGGGTGGTCGAAATCCCACTGCCCCCGCTGCGCGAGCGGCGCGAGGATATCCCGCTGCTGGTCGACCACTTCGTCGCCCACTTCAATGAGCGTTTTGGCCGCAGGATCACGGGGCTTTCCGCTGATGCACTGGCCGTGCTCGTCGCCCACCAATGGCCGGGCAATGTCCGCGAGCTGCAACATGCCATCGAGCATGCCTTCGTGGTCTGCCGCCAGGCGGAGATCGACATTGCCCACCTGCCGCGCGAACTTCAGGATACGTCTGCCGCAGCCATCCCGTCACTTGCAGGGGAGGCGGCGCTTATTCTGGATGCACTCGAAAAAGCGGGCGGGAACAAGGCGCGCGCCGCCCGCCGGCTGGGGATCAGTCGACGGACCATCTACCGCAAGATCGAAGAATACGGGATCATCCCCCCGCCGGAATCCGCTTAATACGTTTGTGTGTCATCGCCTGCGCGCCATGACACACAAGTGTGCCTTCGTTGCCATCGATTCAGCCAAAGCAGTTTCTCTCCCCGTGCATTCTCGACAGCCATATCGCCTGAGTTAGGCGTCGCGGATGCTAATTCGCAAAAGCCGGTTATAATTTGGCACGGATATTGGTTTGTCTTAACCTTTGAGATCTTTTAACACCTGCACCTGATTGGGGAAGATAAGTGCCAAAATCCGTTCTGTTGATCGATAAACATGCCGCTGCCCGGGGCATGCGCCGTTTTGCCCTGGAACTGCAGGGGTATCGGGTTGACGAGGCCGAAAGCCTGTCCAGAATCTCCGACGTGCTGGCCAATGGGAATCCGGACCTGCTGGTGATCGGTGTCGATCCGGTCGATGCCGTCAGCGGTGACCTGATTAGAGAAGTACGTTGGCGGCCGGGGCTGGGCAGCCTGCCGATCCTGCTGGTTGGCGAGAACCAATACGCGGACCAGTGGGATCTGAGCGTGGTCGGCAATTGTGCCTGGCTGAACAAACCGTATCATATGGGTGAACTCCCCAGGCTGATCGAAAGTCTGATCGGCACCGTCGCGCTGTCGGGGAATTAACTTGCTCAACGCCTGCCTCACGGGAGCGGGAATGCCCGATCGTCAACCCGCCACATTCCAGCACCGTGACGCCGGTCGGTGTCTGCAATCGATGGTCACGCGACTGGCCGGCATCGATCAGCTGACTGAACAGGTTTTTCTGCGAGTCGGTGAGCAGGTACGCGATGGTCGACGACGCACGCTGGCGTTGACCGAATTGGCCGAGAAGACGCTGCGGTTCGGAGCAAACGAATCGGCCGAGCAGACCGTCACCCGCCTGCAGCTGCTGACCGAACGCAGCGCCCTTTGGCTGACCGAGGCGCATGACCGGTCAACGATGATTTGCACAATTCTCGATACGCTCGCACATGACGTCGAAGCGCTGGCGGTGCCGTTGCACGGTCTCTCCAAGGTGGTCAAGACCCTGCAGGCCCTGCGGGTGGCAACACGTATCGAGGCGGCCCGCAGTCATGGCCAGGGCGCCTTGGTCCTTGGCCAGGAACTGCACCACCTTGGCACCGTGATGCAGGAGAAGCTTGACCAGATTGCCGAACGCTGCGAGGTGCTGGCCACCTTGCGGCAGCGGGCGATGGCCGTGGAGGAACAGGCCCAGATCGGACCGCTGTGCGAAGCTGATGGCGAAATCCGGCAGACCCGCCTGCTGTTGGGGCAAGTTGCGACCCACTATGTCCGGACGGCCGATCATGCTGTCCGGTTTCAGCAGTGCTCGACGGAACTGGCCGGGAACTTCGGGGAGATGGTTGCCGCCCTGCAGTTCCAGGACATTACCCGGCAGCGTCTGCAGCATATCCGTGCCGCGCTTGACGGGTTATCCGCCGCGCTGCTTGCCGAAACCGGCGCGAAGCCGGCAACCGGTGACATCTGCCAATTGCAGCACGACCAGTTGGCTTTGGCCGCCGGTGAGTTCTGCGAAGCCATCGAGCGACTCGACCACAATCTCCGGGGGATGTACCAAGGTGTGCAGTCGCTCGCCGACGAGACTCGGGACGCACTGCTTTCCGGCAGCGGCGAACAGTGTGCGCGCATTGCTCCGTCACTGCAGGCGGTCATCCTCTGTCTGGAAAAAGTGCAAATTACCCATCTTGCCGCCGGCCAGGCGGTTTTCGCAGTGTGCCAGGCGGTGCGCGATGTGGCCTATCTGGCCGGAGAGGTCGAGCGGCTCGGCGAGGAGATGCAGCTCCTGGCCCAGAATGCCGCAGTCAGCGCGGCCCACGGCTCGGTACGGGCCGCCGGCCTGACCGTGATTGCCGGCAACATTCAGACGCTGGCTGAAGATGCCGCGCGGCATGCCGCGGCCATGGCTGATGGCTGCCGGCGCGTCAGCGACCAGGCCGAGGAACTCGATGCCTGCGATCAGCAGTCCGGTGGCTGCGAATCCGATCTTGGCGCACTGCTCGAAGAAGCGCGGGCCCTGATCGGGCGACTCGAAGGCGTCAGCCAGTCGTTCGAGACTCGCATCGCCACGATCGGCAAGCAGGTTGCCGAACTTGGCGAAGCCATGCAGGCAGCGCTGGCCGGGCTCGATATCCGTCGGCAATTCCTGGCCCATGCCGACCCCGTGCTCGAGGAGCTGCGCACATTGGCTCGTGAGCATGGAGTTGCAGAGCGGAATGTCGAAGACGACCATATGCTCCACACCCTGCGGAATCGCTACACGATGATGAGCGAGCGGGAGATCCACCATCGCTTTCTGCGGCAGCATGATCAGAAGCATACCCAGGATGATCGGCCGTTGCCGGTACATTTGGTGGATGATCTCGGCAGCAATGTGGAACTTTTCTGATCCGGGCGGGAATGAGTATGACGAACTGGAACTACAATGCGGAGCAGCGGGCGGGGAAGCTGACGGTTGAGCAGGGGATGACCATCTCCCAGGTCTGCATGCTCGGGAAGGCCCTGTTGCAGGGGTTGGACAAGGCGGATCAGGTGGTGCTCGACCTCGGTGCCGTGCATGATGTCGATATCGCCGGCCTGCAACTGCTGTGTGCTGCTCATCGCCATGCGGTTGCACATGGCAAAGAACTGCATCTGGCCGGGATTGGCGAGCAGCTCCGCGAACTGGCGCGAGCGGCAGGTTTTGTTCGTGGTGAATTGTGCAGCATCGGTAGGGATGTCCCCTGCTTCTGGATAATGGTGGCATGAATAGTGCTGTATGAATAATTGTCCATGATAGGATTTTCAGCACGAAGTGTGACGGGGAGGTAGATCATGGGAAAGCGTGTAATGGCTGTCGATGATTCGGCGACAGTGCGGCAGGTTCTGCATATGACGCTGGAAGGGGCCGGCTACGAGGTGGTCGAGGCGATCGACGGCAAGGACGCCCTTGACAAGCTGGGCAGGACTTCGGTCGACATGATGGTGACCGACCTGAACATGCCGAACATGGATGGCATCGATCTGATCAAGCACGTTCGGCAGAGTCCGGGAAACCGTTTTATGCCGATCATCATGCTGACCACCGAATCGCAGCCGGAGAAGAAGCAGGAAGGGAAGGCCGCCGGTGCTTCCGGATGGATTGTCAAGCCGTTCAAGCCGGAGCAGCTGCTGGCTGTCATTCGAATGATCTGCCCGGCATGAGCAGCATAGCCGATACCTTCCGCGACGAAGCGGCCGAATTGCTCCAGGAACTCGAGGCCGCCCTGCTGGCTCTCGAGGAGACCCCCGACGAGACGGCCCTGGTCGACCGGGTCTTCCGCGCCCTGCATACCCTCAAGGGCGCCGGCGGTCTGGCCGGTTTCGATATCGTGGCCGAGTTGTGTCACGAGGCCGAGACGACCTTCGAGGAAGTGCGCTCGGGCGAACATCCCCTCGACCGTGAACTGGTCAGCCTGACGCTGGCGGCCAAGGATCTGCTGCGGCTGCTGATCGAAGCCGAGTTCGGCGGCGCCCCCGTCGATCCCGCCCGTGTCTCCCGTCTGCTGACCTCCTTTCGCCAGCGCCTGGGGGAAAATTACGCTCCCGCGGCCGGTTCCGGTCTGCTGACGGAAAACGCCGCTCCGGGGCTGTCGACCTACCGGATTCGCTTTCGTCCCGGCCCCGGCATCTTCCGCCAGGGGATCCAGCCGCAGCTGCTGCTCGGCGAACTCTGCCGTCTTGGCGATGCGGTGGTGGGCGCCCAGCTCGACCGGGTCCCTCCGCTCGACCAGCTTGATCCCGAAGAGTGCCACGTCTATTGGGACGTGATCCTGACGACCGCCGAGGACGAGAACGCCATCCGCGACGTCTTCATCTTTGTCGAGGACGACTGCGAATTGGGCGTGCAGCTGATCGATAACGACGGCCTGCTCGACGATGCCGGCGATTACAAGAAGCTTGGCGAAATCCTGGTCGAGCGCGGCGATCTGCCGGAAGCGGATCTGGAGAAGTTCCTGGCGGAGAAAAAGCGCCTGGGGGAAACGCTCATTGCCGCCGGCGTGGTCGCCGGCGGGCAGATCGATTCGGCGCTGGCCGAGCAGGAACGGGTGCAGCGTCTGCGCCGCGAGCGGCAGACGGCCGAGACCAGCGACAGCATCCGGGTCAAATCCGAGCGGCTCGACAAGCTGGTCAACCTGATCGGTGAACTGGTGACGGTTCAGGCTCGTCTCAGCCAGCTTGCCAACGGTCGCGAGGATGCCGCCCTGCTGGCCGTGTCCGAGGAGGTCGAACGCCTGACCTGGGAGTTGCGCGACCAGGTGCTGACCATTCGCATGCTGCCGATCGGCAGCACCTTCAGCCGCTTCAAGCGTCTGGTTCGCGATCTTGGCGACGAACTGGGCAAGGATGTCATGCTCTTTACCGAAGGCGGTGAGACCGAGCTCGACAAGACCGTGATCGAACGCCTCGGCGCCCCGCTGGTGCACCTGATCCGCAACAGCATCGACCATGGCATCGAACGGCCCGAGGAGCGGCGTGCTGCCGGCAAGCCGGCCAAGGGACGGATCACCCTGGCCGCCGAGCATTCCGGGGCCAACGTGCTGATCAGCGTGGCCGATGACGGGATGGGACTCGACCGCGACAAAATCCGCGCCAAGGCGATCGAGCGGGGCCTGCTTGCACCGCAGGCCGAATTGCTCGATCGGGAGATCCTCAACCTGATCTTCCTCCCCGGCTTTTCGACCGCCGAGCAGGTCTCCAGTGTCAGTGGCCGCGGGGTCGGCATGGACGTGGTCCGTCAGGCGATCGAAAGCCTGCGCGGCAGTGTCGAGGTAAGCAGCGAACCGGGGCGGGGCACCCGTTTCACCCTCAAATTGCCGCTGACCCTGGCGATCATCGAAGGGCTGCTGGTCGATGTCGGCAGGGAACGGTTCATCCTGCCGCTCGCCGATGTCGAGGAATGCATCGCCCTGACCCAGGCCGACGCGGCCGCCGCTCACGGGCGCAACCTGGTCAACGTGCGCGGAGAGTTGGTTCCCTACGTGCCGCTTCGCGAGACTTTCAGCCTCCCCGGCGAACGACCGGCGATCGAACAGATCGTCATCGCCCGCCTCGATGCGGGACGGGTTGGCTTCGTGGTTGATCGCGTGGTCGGCGAGCACCAGACGGTGATCAAGAATCTCGGACGCTTCTATCAGGGGGTCAGCGGGGTCTCCGGGGCGACCATCCTCGGCGACGGCCACGTGGCCCTGATCCTTGATCTGCCGCAGTTGGCGGCACAGGCCGAGCAGAGAGAACTGCTGGCGTGCAGATAAATCCGGATCATAACGCCGGCAACCGGCCGGTACTCCGTTACGGCGACCGGGTCATCATTCACGACGGGTCGAAGCTCGACGGTTCGGAAGGGCTCGTCTACAAGATTGTGAACGGGGAGGTCCAGGTCCTGCTTGATCGGGAGGTTTTCTGGATGGTGGCCGAGCAGGATCTTGAACCACTGAAAAAGGTTTTATGAGTTGCCGGACCGCAGCTGCTTGTCATTCACGCATGGCGGTCATTTTTTGTGATATATTAAAAATATTTATTTTTCACAGGAGTTTTTCAGGGTGCGGGAGCTTTTTCTAGGGAGGAACTTATGAAAATCTTTGCAAAACTGGTTGGGGCGTTCGGCATCGTGGCGGCCATCTGCGCCGTCGTCGGCATGGTCGGATGGTATGGAATCAACAGCGTCGAGGAGGGTTTGGTCGATGTGTCGGAGACCCATTTGATGGCGACCAAGGGGATCGGCCTGGTCATGGAGGGGATGAATGCCATCAAGTCGGCCGAGCGCACCATGGTCAACCCGACCATCAGCAATAAGGATCGCATCAAGGAGGCCGGAAAGCTCAAGGAGCGATGGGACAGTCTCGAAGAGGGGTGGGCCATATTTGACAAGGTTGAAAAGACCCCCGAGGAACAGACCTTGTGGAACAAGGCGAAGGAACTCCTTCCACAATGGCGGAAGGCCCATGAAGCGATGGTCGCTGAACTCGCCCAGGTCAGCGCCGAGCGTCTGAGCGTGACGGCCGCTAGCGAGGGGGAACGGGATTCCCTCGGTCATCTCGATAAAGCCAGTGATATTGCCTTCGGTGACAGCCGTACTGCCTTCAATGACCTGATGGACCAGATGGACCAGGTCTACGAAATGGCCGACAAACTGGCCGATGCGCGCGCCACCGAAGCGGAAGCTCTGGCCAGCAAACTCAAGACCGTGGCGGTCGTCGTCGTTCTCATGGGGATCATCATCGCCATGGCCTTCGGTTTCCTGATCGCCCGCAGCATCTCCCAGCCGATGGCCAAGGGGGTGCAGCTTGCCGAGGAAGTGGCCAGGGGAGATTTCAGCGCGCGCCTCAACATGCAGCGTTCCGATGAGATCGGCCAACTGGCGCTGGCCCTCGACGGCATGGCCGAAAGCCTGGCCCGGCAGGCCGATGTCGCCGGGGAGATCGCCAAGGGGAACCTGACGGTCGACGTCAAGCTCTCCTCGGAGAAGGACCAACTCGGCAAAGCGCTGGACAACATGGTGAAAAAGTTGCGCGATGTCATCGGCCAGGTGCGCGGCGCCATCGAAAACGTCTCCTCCGGGTCGCAGGCGATGAGTGCCTCGTCGGAAGAGATGTCGCAGGGGGCCAGCGAGCAGGCCGCCGCGGCCGAGGAGGCTTCCAGCAGCATCGAGCAGATGACCGCCAACATCCGCCAGAATGCCGACAACGCCGTGCAGACCGAAAAGATTGCCATCCAGTCGGCAAAAGATGCCGCCGAGGGTGGCAAGTCGGTGGCGGATACGGTCAAGGCGATGAAGGAGATCGCCGCGAAGATCAATATCATCGAAGAGATTGCCCGGCAGACCAATCTGTTGGCACTCAATGCGGCGATCGAGGCGGCTCGCGCCGGTGAGCACGGCAAGGGCTTCGCGGTGGTGGCCGCCGAGGTGCGCAAGTTGGCCGCGCGTAGCCAGAAGGCGGCCGGCGAGATCAACGAACTCTCGACCAGCAGCGTGGCGGTAGCGGAGATGGCTGGGCAGATGCTGACCGCCATCGTGCCGAACATCCAGAAGACCGCCGAGCTGGTGCAGGAAATTGCGGCGGCGAGCCGCGAACAGGATGCCGGGGCCGAGCAGATCAGTAAGAGCATCCAGCAGCTCGATTCGGTCATCCAGCAGAACGCTTCCGCCTCGGAGGAGATGGCTTCGACCGCCGAGGAACTGTCCGGACAGGCCGAGCAACTGGCGGAGATGATCGCGTTCTTCGTTGTCGACGAGGGCTCGCGTGGCCGGGTAAGCTATAAAACCGCCAAGCGTTCCGCCGACCGCAAGACCCAGCCGCAGATCGCCCATTTCGGCCAGGCAGGTGCGTCCGCCAAGGGTGGGGCCAAAAAACCCATGGAAGCCGCCGGTCGCCGGGATGATCTGGACGACGAGTTCGAGCAGTACTGAGAAAGGGACGATCATGGCCATGGAGACTGGAGAAACTCGGCAGTACGTGACATTCTGTCTTGGCGAGGAGTTGTTCGGCGTCGAGGTGGCGCGAGCCCGGGAGATTCTCGACCTGGTGCCGGTAACCAAGGTGCCGCAAACCCCGGATTATCTGCTCGGCGTGATCAACCTGCGCGGGCAGGTGGTGCCGGTGGTCGATCTGCGGGTGAAGATGGGGTTGCCGAAGGCCGAAACCACGCGGGATAGTTGCATTATCGTCATTGAAGTGCAGGTTGACGGCGAGGTGATGACCGTGGGCGGTTTGGCCGATTCGGTGCGCGAGGTGCTGGAGTTGCGCGACGACCTGATCGAGCCGGCGCCGCGCCTGGGGACGAAGTTGAAGACCGAGTTCATCGCCGGGATGGGGAAGCTGGACGAGCAGTTCCTGATTCTGCTGGAGATCGACCGGGTGTTCAGCAGCGAGGAGCTGGCGGTCGTGCAGGAGATGCAGACCGAGATGACGACATAACCCACTCATTGGTGGATACGCGGATATGACTGGGGCAGCCTAAGGCTGTCCCGGTTTTTTTTGTTGTGCCGCCGGCGAATGATGAAATTGTAAAGGCACAAACATGTGTCATCCCGTGCTCGTGGCACATGTTTTCAATGCTGAAGTCGAGGGGGGCGAACCGGCAAGAGCCCTGGCGTGAATGCCCCGACCGTCAAGGTGTATGAGTTTGGTTTTTCACTGATATGGCTGAATGGTGCCGAAAAGAAAATACTACTAATTGTGTTATGTTTAGTGATTTCAAAGAGATGGCATGCTATTTGTATGTATTAATTAGTGTATCTTATTGGTTTGCTGGTTAAATCGCAATGTTCGTTTTGCACGTTGAATCTGCCAGAAAGGGAGAACGGTCATGATGGGTTGGCTGCAGAATCTGCGCATGGCGCAAAAGCTCGGGTTGTTGTCGGGAATCTTGCTGGTGTTGACCGGGGTGGTCTGCCTGGTCGGGATCCGGGGGCTGACCAAAGGCGTGGAGGAGGGGAAGGAAGTCATACTCGGCAACCAGCTTACCGCCAACCTGCTGCAGCGGGAGATCGACCACCTCAACTGGGCGAAGAATGTCGCCAATTTCATCATCGACGACCATCAACAGCAACTTGGGGTCGAACTCGACCATCACAACTGCAAATTCGGCAAATGGTATTACAGCGACGAGCGCTCCCGGATCGAAACGCAGATCCCCGCGGCCAAGGCTGAACTGGCGGCCATCGAGGAACCCCATCAGCGCCTGCACCAGTCGGCCAAGCATATCGGGGAGACGGCGCGCACCAATGCTGACCGTAAAGTGCTTGCGGAAATTTATCAGGCCGAGACCCTGCCGGCTTTGCAAGGCGTGCAGGAGTATCTGAAAAAGATCAACGACACGGCGCGTGCCAGCATCCTCTCCGACGAAGCGATGATTGCCAATGCCGACGCTTTCCGCAATCTGCTGCTGATGGTCGGCATCATCTCCCTGGTGGCCGGTGTGGCTCTCACCGTGGTGATCGTGCGCGGGATTACGCGCCCGCTGGCGCAAGGGGTCGTGTTGGTCGAGGAGATTGCCCGCGGCGACTTCAGTCAGCGCATGCGCATGGCGCGCCGCGATGAGATCGGGCAGCTGGCTTTGGCCCTCGACGGCATGGCCGAAAGCCTGGCCCGGCAGGCCGAGGTCGCCGGGGAAATCAGCAAGGGGAACCTGACGGTCGACGTCAAGCTCTCCTCGGAGAAGGACCAGCTCGGCAAGGCGCTGGACAATATGGAGAAAAAGTTGCGAGATGTCATCGGCCAGGTACGCGGCGCCACCGAGAACGTCTCCTCGGGGTCACAGGCGATGAGTGCTTCGTCGGAAGAGATGTCGCAAGGCGCCACTGAACAGGCAGCCGCGGCCGAGGAGGCTTCCAGCAGCATCGAGCAGATGACCGCCAACATCCGCCAGAATGCCGACAACGCCGTGCAGACCGAGAAGATTGCCATCCAGGCGGCAAAAAATGCCGCCGAAGGTGGGCGGTCGGTGGTGCAGACCGTCACGGCGATGAAAGAGATTGCCGCCAAGATCAACATCATCGAGGAAATTGCGCGGCAGACTAACCTGCTGGCTTTGAACGCAGCAATTGAAGCGGCCCGTGCCGGCGAGCACGGCAAGGGCTTTGCGGTGGTGGCCGCCGAGGTGCGCAAACTCGCCGAACGCAGCCAGAAGGCCGCCGGCGAGATCAACGAACTCTCGTCCAGCAGTGTGGCGGTGGCGGAAACGGCCGGGAAGATGTTGGCTGAATTGGTGCCCAATATTCAGAAGACCGCCGAATTGGTGCAGGAGATTGCGGCGGCGAGCCGCGAACAGGATGCCGGGGCGGGTCAGATTGCGAAAAGTATCCAGCAGTTGGACGGCGTTATTCAACAGAATGCTTCCGCCTCGGAGGAGATGGCTTCGACTGCCGAAGAGCTGTCCGGACAGGCCGAGCAACTGGCGGAAATGATCGGGTTCTTCGTTGTCGACGAGGTATCGCGTGGCCGGGTCAGCTACAAGTCGGCCACGACCAAACGTCCCGTCGACCACAAGACCCAGCCGCGGATTGCACATTTCGGGCAGACGGATGTGGCGGCTAAGGGCGTCAAGAAGCCCGTGGATGCCAGTGGTCACCGGGATGATCTCGACAACGAGTTTGAACAGTACTGAAAGGGGGAGAGCTCATGGCGACGGAGACTGGCGAGAGTCGGCAATACGTGACGTTCTGCCTTGGCGAGGAGTTGTTCGGCGTCGAGGTGGCGCGGGCCCGGGAAATTCTCGACCTGGTGCCGGTAACCAAGGTGCCGCAGACGCCGGACTACCTGCTCGGGGTGATCAACCTGCGCGGGCAGGTGGTGCCGGTGGTCGACCTGCGGGTGAAAATGGGCTTGCCGAAGGCCGAAACCACGCGGGACAGCTGTATTATCGTCATTGAGGTACAGGTCGACGGCGAGGTGATGACCGTGGGCGGGCTGGCGGATTCGGTGCGCGAGGTGCTGGAGTTGCGCGACGACCTGATCGAGCCGGCGCCGCGCCTGGGGACGAAGTTGAAGACCGAGTTCATCGCCGGGATGGGGAAGCTGGACGAGCAGTTCCTGATTCTGCTGGAGATCGACCGGGTGTTCAGCAGCGAGGAGCTGGCGGTCGTGCAGGAGATGCAGACCGAGATGACGACATAACCCACTCATTGGTGGATACGCGGATATGACCGGGGCAGCCTAAGGCTGTCCCGGTTTTTTTACAGTTGGGGCAGCCCCGGACGATATGCAGAAATGGGCATATGTGTGACATATGTCGTGTTGTTTGGCGCATGTATGTGTCATGGGCGGCAGGCAATGTTTATTACTGATTGCCCTATCTGTGACAGATAGTATGAACAAGCTGGCAGGATAACCCTCTGTCTGTAAATGACTATGTGAATCCTGTCGCCGAATCGATGGATCGGTTCCGAATCGGGCATGTTACATATCGTTTAATTATTACGATATCTGGTGCTTGGCATATTGTTTGCGTGATTTAATAAAGAGTTTTTTAGTATGCATGAGTGTGTTGGCTGATTTGTTCTATATGAATGTTGTCCGTGTGTGACATCTGAAATTGATGGTGACAAGGAGGTTCCATGAAGAACATCAGGCTGCTGTACAAGATTCTCATCCTGAATGTCGTTGTCATCCTGGCATTCTGTCTCACCATCGGGTTTATCTACACGCGGGTCAAGAGCAACTTCTATGCGCAGAAACAGAACGAAGTGAAACATGCCGTCGAAAGCACGCACACGATCGTCGAGCATTTCGTCAAAAAGGCGGTAAGCGGCCAGCTCAGCAAGGACGCCGCCATGACGCTGGCCAGGGAGGCGGTCAAAAATTCCCGCTACGATGGCGATAACTATTTCTGGATCAACGACCTGACGCCGCGCATGATCATGCACCCGTTCAAGTCGGAACTCGACGGGCAGGATCTTTCCACGAATGCCGATCCGAACGGCAAGCGGCTCTTTGTCGAGATGGTCGATGTCGTGCGTGGGGCCGGTTACGGTTTTGTCGATTACGAGTGGGCGAAGCCGGGGTTTGCCAAGCCGGTGCCAAAAACCTCCTTTGTCAAGTTGATCCCAGAATGGGGGTGGATTATCGGTAGCGGGCTGTATCTCGACGATGTCGAAGCCCAGTTGGCTCAGATGAGAAACATCGCCCTGGGGGCCACCCTGCTGGTGATCATCCTGGCCATGCTGCTGATCTATGTCGCGGCCCGCAGCATTTCCGCGCCGTTGGGAGAAACGGTCGAGATGCTCAAGGAGATCGGCGCAGGCAATCTTGACCGCCGCATCGACCTGCAGCGCGACGACGAGGTCGGGATCATGGCCCGCGAACTGAACCGCTTTGCCGATAATATGCAGCATGAAATTCTCACCGCTTTCAACAAACTGGCGGAAGGCGATTTCACCTTCAAGGCCTCCGGCGTGATCCGCGAGCCGCTGGCAAAAACCAATGCGGCGCTGATAACGCTGATGGAACAGATCCAGACCGTGGTTGACAATGTTTCGGCCGGATCACAGTCGGTCAGTGCCTCGTCGGCGCAGATGTCGCAGGGAGCGACCGAGCAGGCGGCGGCGGCCGAGGAAGCCTCCAGCAGCATCGAGCAGATGACCGCCAACATCCGCCAGAATGCCGACAATGCCATCCAGACCGAAAAAATCGCCATCCAGGCGGCCAGGGATGCCGCCAAGGGCGGCGAATCGGTGGTCGAGACCGTCAGGGCGATGAAGGAGATCGCCGACAAAATCAATATTGTTGAGGAGATTGCCCGCCAGACCAACCTGCTGGCGTTGAACGCAGCCATCGAGGCCGCCCGTGCCGGTGAGCACGGCAAGGGGTTTGCGGTCGTGGCTGCCGAGGTGCGCAAGCTGGCCGAGCGCAGCCAGAAGGCCGCTGGCGAAATCAATATCCTGTCGACAAAAAGCGTTGAAGTTGCCGAGCGTGCCGGACAGGTGCTGGAAGCCATCGTCCCGAATATCCAGAAAACCGCGGAGTTGGTCCAGGAAATCGCGGCATCCAGCCGTGAGCAGGACGTCGGGGCGGAGCAGATCAGCAAGAGCATCCAGCAGCTGGATGCGGTGATTCAACAGAGCGCGTCGGCTTCCGAGGAGATGGCGTCGACCGCCGAGGAACTTTCCGGCCAGGCTGAACAACTGGCGGACATGGTCGCGTTCTTCGTCGTGGAAGAAGGCGCTCGCGATGGGGTTAAGCGTCTCACTGGGTGCCAGTCATAGCTGCAACTTGCCTGTTGCGGTCGGGCTACGCCTGCCAGAGGTGTGGCCGGAAGCCCCCGGTAATGGTCGAAATTTTTCCATGAAGGCAGTCGACACTGTTTGGCGGATGAGAAATCTCTGATATCATTACAAAGAATTTCCTTTTCTTTTTCTCCGGCGGCATCGGTTGCCTGATATGGCCATATCCAAAACTATCCGTGTCCTGATCGTCGATGATTCGGCGGTGGTGCGTCAGGCTCTCACCGAAATCCTGGCGAACGACCCGGCGATCGAAGTTGTCGGCACGGCCCACGATCCGCTGATCGCCCGCGACAAGATTCGCCGCGACCGGCCCGACGTCATCACCCTCGATGTCGAGATGCCGCGCATGGACGGGGTAACGTTCCTCAAGCAGTTGATGGCCGAGGATCCGATCCCGGTGGTGATGTGTTCCAGCCTGACCGAGAAGGGGGCGGAGATCACCATGCGGGCGCTCCAGTACGGCGCGGTGGAGATCATCAACAAGCCGCGCCTCGGGGCCAAGCAGTTTCTGGAGGAGAGTCGGGTGCTGATCTGCGATGCGGTCAAGGCCGCCGCCCGGGCCCGGGTGCGGCGGCTGGCATCGCTGACCATCGATCCGGAGCCGAAGCTTACCGCCGATGTCATTCTCGACAAGCCGCGTTTCGATGATAATTTCCGCACCACCGAAAAGGTTGTTGCCGTGGGTGCCTCGACCGGCGGGACCGAAGCCTTGCGGGTCTTCCTGCAGGGGCTCCCTTACGACGCGCCGGGGATCGTCATCGTCCAGCACATGCCGCAGGGGTTCACGGCGGCTTTTGCCCGCCGGCTCAACGGCATCTGCCGGGTCGACGTCAAGGAGGCGGCGGATGGCGACACGGTGGTGCCGGGACGGGCGCTGATTGCGCCGGGCAACACGCACATGCTGCTCAAGCGCAGCGGGGCCAGATACTACGTGCATATCAAGGACGGCCCCCTGGTGTCGCGGCACCGGCCGTCGGTCGATGTCCTGTTCCGCTCGGTGGCGCGTTACGCCGGCCTGAATGCCATCGGCGTGATCATGACCGGCATGGGTGACGACGGGGCCCGCGGCATGTTCGAAATGAAGCAGTCCAAGGCGGTCAACCTGGCCCAGGACGAAGAAAGCTGCGTAGTTTTCGGCATGCCGCAGGAAGCGATCAAGCATGGTGGGGTGGACAAGGTGCTGCCACTCGAAAAACTCGCGGACGAGGTGATGAGGATTTACAAGAATCAATGACCCAAAAGAGGTTTCCATGAGCAAACCGACCGACGACGAACTGATCGAGGAGATTCGCCAGCGTTTCGAGTTCAACCGCAACGCCTTGAGCGACCTGCGTGCCGTGACGCACAAGCTGGAACTGATGAACGAGAAGCTCCAGGAGTCGGAGCGGGTCAAGAGCCAGTTTCTCTCGAACATCCGCAACGAGATCAACAACCCGCTTTCGGCGATCATGGGACTTTCCAGCCAGATGCGCGGCTGTCGCCTGGATGCTGAGCGCTGTGCCGGTATCGCGGCGATGATCTATGCCGAGGCGTTCAATCTCGATTTTCAGCTGCAGAACGTCTTCGTGGCCGCTGAACTGGAAGCCGGCGAGGCCGAGCCGGACTATGCCATGGTCGATGTCGTCGCCGTCATTGCCGGGTGCTTCGACAAGCTTGCCCCGCGGATAGCCGAAAAGCGCATCGAGGCACGCAGCGACCTGCCCGCGCGGCTGGTTTTCCCGACCGACGCACAAAAGCTGGAAATCGTCGTGATCAATCTTATGGCCAATGCCGTGGAGTTCAGCCCGGAAGGGGGGAGGGTGACAGTCACGGCCGCGGAGCACGACTCGAGGCTGGAGATTGCCGTCGCCGATACCGGACCGGGCATTGCCGCCGCCGATCGCGAAGTCATCTTCGACCGTTTCCGCCAGCTCGATGCCGGGACGACCAAGGGGCATCGCGGCCACGGGCTGGGGTTGAGCATCTGCTGGTCGCTGGCGGAACTGCTTGGCGGCACGCTCGATGTCGACAGCCTCTCCGGTGCCGGCAGCCACTTCATGGTGATCCTGCCTCGCCCGGACGTCGAGGTCAAAGTCCAGGCGCGGGACGCCAATCTCTTCATCTTCGATCAGGGCGATGAACTGGAACGGTTCTGAACCGCTCGGCACTGCGCCGGTCACTTCAGCGGAAGAGGGGGCGGGTCGCCACTACCTCTATCCGGGGACGTTGTTCGCCCACCGCGAGCCGCATGTGGTCACGACCGTGCTCGGCTCGTGCGTATCGGTTTGCCTGTGGGATGCTTCGCTGCGGATCGGAGGGATCAACCATTACCTGCTCCCCCTGTGGAACGGCGAGGGGTTGCCGACCCCGAAGTACGGCAACATCGCCATCACCAAGCTGATCGAAAAGGTCCAGGCGCTGGGTGCGGGGAGCAAGCTGATCGCCAAGGTGTTCGGCGGGGCGTCGATGTGGGAAAAGACCGACGGACTGTTGGCCATCGGCCAACGCAATATCGAACTGGCCGTCGAGATGCTCGAACAGCACCGCATCCCGGTGGTTGGCAGCGACCTCGGCGGCCCGGTCGGCCGCAAGATCATCTTCCATACCGGTGACGGCACCGTGCTGCTCAAGCGGCAGCGCGCCCTGCATTCCGGTGGCGAATAGTCCCGCCGCGTTTTATCCCCCGGCCGTGTCCGACGGCTTCTCCGCCCCTGTCGCGTCGCCGCGAGTGCGGTCGGCCGCGAAAACCTTCCCCGCTCGTTTTTGCCGGGGTGGCCGGCAGCAGGCTGAGCAGAACGGTCCCGAAAAATCCCAGCAGCATGATCAGTTCAAACGGCATTGGTTTATCTCCTTTGTGCATTTGAACTGAATATCGACCCACATTGTGACATAATAAGTCACAATGTCCGGGGTGGCGACTCAAAATCGGATTTCAAGTCTCTTGCCAAGGTTGAAATACTCGGCTGTTGCTCGTTGACCACGCCCCGATTATCGTATACAGTATGCAAGTTTTCGTCGTTGGCCTGTTCGCATAGTTGCCCGATAACGCGTAACAATTCCCATGTGCGGCGGCGTCTGGCCGCCAACCAAACTTGACGGAGGAGAGAGATGATCGACGCCTATCTGATGCACGAGAAAGAGCGCAATGCCCAGGGGATCCCGGCGCTGCCGCTGAACGCCGACCAGGCGACCGAACTCTGCAAACTGCTGCAGAAGCCGCCCAAGGGGAAGGAACAGTTCCTGCTCGGTCTGCTCAAGGAGCGGATCTCCCCGGGTGTCGATCCGGCCGCCAAGGTCAAGGCCGAATTCCTCGCCGGGATCATCGACGGTAAGATCAAGTCGCCGCTGGTCGATGCCAAGGCTGCCATCCAGATTCTCGGCACCATGATCGGCGGCTATAACGTCGCCCCGCTGGTCAATGCCCTGAAGGACAAGAAACTGGCCGACGAGGCCGCCAAGGCCCTCGCGCATATCACCCTGGTGTACGATGCTTTCGACGAGGTCGCCGCCCTGGCCAAGGCCAAAAACGCCGCGGCCGCCAAGGTCCTCAAGTCGTGGGCCGACGCCGAGTGGTTCACCAGTCGCGCCGGTGTTCCCGACACCATCAAGGTCATGGTCTTCAAGGTCGACGGCGAGATCAACACCGACGACTTCTCCCCGGCCGGCGACGCCTGGAGCCGCCCGGACATCC
>VEPG01000069.1 GCA_012026975.1 Desulfuromonas sp.
GCACTTTTGTCTGGCCGGTCCGCGGTCAGGTAGTGACCGAATTCGGCACGATTGAAGGGAAATCGAGCAAGGGGGTCGAGATTGCGGTCCCGCACGGCACCCCGGTGACCGCCGCGGCAGCCGGCAAGGTGATCTATTGCGGCAACGGCATCCGCGGTTACGGCAACCTGATCATCCTTGAGCACGCCGACAACTATTTCACGGTTTACGGGTTCAATGCCAAGAACCTTGTCGCGATTGACAGCTTCGTCGGTCAGGGCGATAGAATTGCCCTGAGCGGGGCTCCGGCCGGAGGCAAAAGCCCCCGACTTCACTTCGAAATCAGGAAAGGCAAGACCGCTGCCAATCCGATTTTTTACTTGCCATGACCTGGTGGCTCCCTTAGACTCGACAAATTCCGTAGGTTGATTTGCGCAGGCCGGACAGAGATGGACGATATGCTCAACGAAGACGATCGCGTTGAAATCGATGAAGAAGAGGTTGATCCTTCCGAGCTTTCACCTGATGGCGATTCGGAGGATAGCAACGATGACGAACCTGATTTCGATGCCGATGATAAAGTACTCGATGATGAATCGGATGAGAACCTGCAGGAAGATGTTCGCGAGCAGGAAGACCATGCTCGTGACGCCATCAAGCTCTATCTCCGGGACATCCAGAAAACCAGTCTGCTGACGGCCGAGGAAGAGCGCGAACTGGCTCGCCGCATCGATCAGGGGGATATGTCCGCCCGCGATCGAATGATCGAATCCAATCTGCGGTTGGTGGTCAAGATCGCCAAACGCTACATGAACCGGGGTCTGCCTTTTCTTGATCTGATCGAGGAAGGAAACCTCGGCCTCATCAAGGCGGTCGAGCGTTTCAAGCTTAGCAAGGAATGCCGTTTTTCGACCTATGCGACCTGGTGGATCCGGCAGTCGATTGAGCGGGCCCTGGTCAATCAGAGCCGGACCATTCGCCTGCCGGTGCACGTTTCCGACGATATCAACCGCCTGATCAAGGTCACCCGCAATCTTCTCCATGAACACAATCGCGAGCCTCAGGTCAAGGAGGTGGCCGATGCCATGGGGGTCGATGCCGCCTACGTACGCCGCCTGATGATCCTGCTCAAGCGCACCTACTCCTTCGAACATCCGATGGGGGAAAACAACGATTACAGCCTGATGGATACGATCGAAGATACCAGCTCGGTCAATCCGGCCGAGCTGTCCGAATGGCGCAACAAATACCGGCCGATCCGCGAGCTGTTTTCAACGTCGGACAAGGACGACAACGATCCTCTCAATGAATCGGAAACCAGGATTCTCAACAGGATCAGGGAAGCCTTGAGTGACCATGAATTGATGATTTTGAAGCGGCGCTTCGGGCTGGACGACATGAATCAGCAGACGCTGGATGTCATCGGCCAGTCATCCGGAGTGACACGCGAGCGGATTCGGCAGATTGAATCGAAGGCGCTGCAGAAAATGCAACAGATCCTCTGTGACGAAGAAAGTGGAGAGAGCGGGCATGGATGAGCTTAAGAATATTATTCGGGATGTCCCCGATTTTCCTAAAAAAGGCATTATTTTCAAGGATATCACGACGCTGCTGTCCGATGGGCGCAGCTTCCACCGGATGGTTGATCTGATCGCGCATCGCTATGTCGGCCAGCATATCGACAAGATTGTCGGTGTTGAGGCGCGCGGTTTTGTGCTTGGTTCGGCGCTGGCTTACAAGCTGGGGGCCGGGATCACCCTGGTGCGCAAGCCGGGAAAGCTCCCCTACAAAACCCGCAAGGTCAGTTATGCTCTCGAATACGGGACCGATTCCCTTGAGATCCACGAAGATGCCTTCAAGCCCGGTGACCGGGTGATCATTGCCGATGATCTGCTGGCCACCGGGGGGACGGTGGCGGCGGTTGTCAAGTTGGTCGAAGGGCTTGGCGCGGAAATCGTCGAATGCGCCTTCATGACCGAGCTCGAATTCCTGCATGGCCGTGAAAAACTCCCGTCCGGCAAGGTCTTCAGTCTCTTGAAGTTTTAGGAAAAGCGGTGATCGGAATAATCAAGTGACCCGTGATCAGTTGCCATCGGGCAGTGTTCGGCCACGGGTTTGACAGATCACGGATCACTCTTTTGCTTTTGCTGCCCATCAGCGTTTGTCTTTAAGGCCCCGTAGCTCAGGTGGATAGAGCGACCGCCTCCTAAGCGGTAGGCCGTGCGTTCGAGTCGCGCCGGGGCCGCCATATAATCAAGCACCGAGGCAATTGCCCCGGTGCTTTTCCTTTTTCCTGGCAGCGCTACGGGCAACGCACGGGCCCACAGCCATTTAGCCGGTTAGACGTAAAATCACCGACTGCCTGCGTGACAAAATAACCGCCCCGCCTTCATTAAGTATAACTAACTATGTAATATATCGATATAATTCGAATTTATATTTAAGCAATTATAATTTTATACGGGGGTTCGACTGGTTGTTTTTTTGCAAAATGACTGACCTGAATATCGTCTCTACCAGTTCAGGAGGTCATTATGGAGTCGTTGTTTGTCCTGATGCTTGCCTTTACCGCAATCCTGCTCTGCTTTGCCGTCCCAAGAATGTGCGCCGATTGGTTGTCTCTACATAATCTGGATCAAGCCGACGAGTTCGATGAACTTAAGAATCTGCGATCCGCTGCGCACTCTTGGGCACTACGCCATTTCTTCTGCGCGCTGATGGCTTTCTGCATGGCTATGGCAATCGATCATTCCTCTTTGGAGGCACGGGCTCCCCATCTTTTGCAGATGACAACAGTGTATGCCTGTACTTCCCTCATCCTCGCTTTCGTTGAAACCCTTTTCGCGCAGAAAATAACGGTTCTGCTTTCCACCAGGAAGGTCGCGGTAAGGTGTCGTACTGAAGAACTCCGGTAGGGAAGAGTCCCCGCGCCACAAATCGCGTCGGCATCATCAATAAAAACAGCCACCTGGTCCGGTTGCCAGGTGGCTGTGGTTTTTTCGGGGCGTGCCGGGAAAACTACTTCGTCTGCTCCAGTTGGCTGCAAACCTGCTCCAGCTTCCTCTCAAGGCTTTCGATGCGCTTTTTCAGCTCATTGAAGGTGCAGAACCCCTCGATCCTGGCGTCTCCGGGGATATATGTTTGATATTTCCGGTCACGGGTTTCCGAATACCCGTCGATATTCCTGTCCGTATCGTATATGTCATTCATCACGTCAGCTCCTTTGTTTAGTCGATCATCTGCATGCCCGATAAGGCAGTGCGACCATCAATCGCAAATATTATCGTTAATTGTGCAAAAACACAACCATGACCTTTGCCGCAAGTCGGCACTGGGAGAAATCGTAGCGGATATCGGGAAGGAGGGGCTAGAACTTGTAGCTGAAACCCAGCAGAAGATTCTGGGTGATGCGGTCCACGGCAATGCGTTCGCCAACAAACTCGGGGCTGTTTTCCGTTGAAGGAAAGAAGCGGTTTTGCAGGTCGATTGTTACCTTCGGACTGAGGGCATAACCAAGCACGGTCGCGGTTTGGCAGATGTCCATTTCATCGCTGCCAGTATCTGAATTGGTATGGAAAACAAGGGTGGCTTCGTTGCGATGGTTATCAAGCAACGGTTCCTGATCACCGGGGCCGGCGGTGGCCGGTAAAATTCCCACACCCAGCACCATTATCAAACCAGCCAACGTGATTGCCAAACCTTTCATGGCGATGCTCCAATTCCTTTGTATTTCGCATTGTCGTGAGCACCTCCAGCCACCATCCACATAAAAAACATCGAAAAAGCAATGTGTTGCACAATTTAGTATTAGCAACGACCGTGCCAATCAATGGGCTGATATAAACTGCCCGACATGACTGCATTTGTCGGCAGTCGTTGCAAGCACCGCTGCCGGAAACAGGCAAATTGCTGTGTCAGTCAGGTTTCACCCTGTCGATATTTTGCTACAGCAAACTGCTAGACAAAGCGATGCGGTGGGGTGATTGTCAAAGAAAGGGCGAGAAGAGGCGGGCGGCACCATGCTGGAGGCGTTTCGAAAATGACCATTCCTGGACCATCCTCATGGTGATTTCGCGACTTTCCCGGAGTTGGCCGGTAAATCGTTGATGCAGCGCCGCCGCCACGGCGGGATCGTCGATCAGAGCGCCGACCTCGAAGTTGAGGCGGAAGCTGCGGATGTCGATGTTGGCCGAGCCAATCAGGGCCAGTTGTTCGTCAATGACCATTGTCTTGGCGTGAAGCATGGAGGGGAGGTACTCGAAAACCCTGATGCCGACGACCAGCAAGTGTTGATAATAGGAGCGGCCGGCCGGCCCCACCAGCAGGACGTCGCAGCGTTCGGGGACGAGAATGCGGACGTCGACACCCTTGAGGGCCGCTCCGATCAAAGCGGAAAGAATGGCTTCGTCAGGGATGAAATAGGGGCTGGTCAACCAGACGGATTTGCGGGCCGCGGTAATCCCCGCAAAATAATTCAACTGACTGGCATTGCGAGGTTGATCAGGTCCGCTCGGCACGATGGCGACAGTTGCATTCCCCCGTGATTCGGCTGACGTTTCAGGGAAATCCGGCGCTTCTCCGGTGGCAAAACGCCAGTCATCGAAAAACACTTCTTCCAGGTCATCGACGCAGGGCCCTTCGAGACGCAAATGCGTGTCGCTGAAATGCAGCGTGCCGCGCCGTCTGGCCCGGCCGGAGTATTCATCGCCGACATTCATCCCGCCGGTGAAGGCGACCTGGCCGTCGATGACGATCAGCTTGCGATGGTTGCGCAAATGGACCGACCAGCGTTTGCGCAACGGATTGAGGGGGAGGAATTCGACGCAGCGGCCGCCGGCTTCGGTAATGGCATCCAGGCGGGGGCGACTCATGCGGAAAGAGCCAAGCGCGTCGTAGATGAGACGGACTTCGACCCCTGCACGGGCCTTCTCGGCCAGGATGTCGAGAAAACGATGACCGGTCTCGTCCCTGCGGATCAGGTAGTATTCGGCCCAGATGCGCTCCTTTGCCTGGCGAAGGGATTCTTCAACGCGCGCAAACGCCGATTCGTCGCCGGTCAAAACTTCCGCCAGGTTGCCGGTGGATGGCTCCAGTCCGGTCGAGCGGAAGGCTACCGACATGACGGGACTGTGCACGCACGCACCGGTCGCGGCATCACACGGTCTGTGCGCCAGGGCTTTCTGCCGACGCCGGCGCACTGTGGTCCGCTTGATGGTCGGGTCGGCAAGCAGGAAGTAGGCGGTTGCCCCGAGAGCGGGAAAGGCGATGACCCCGAACAGCCAGGCCAGGGTGCGCTCGACCCCCTGACCCCGGTAAAGGAGACACAGAATGGCAGCCAGGTCGGCGGCAATCACGACCGCCCAGAACAGCCATGACCATTGACTGAACAGGACGTTGATCATGGCGACGGCGTCGGCTGCCGCTCAAGCCGGCCGGACTGGCGGAGCGCTTCATAGAGAACGATCCCGGCGGCAGTCGACAGATTGAGGCTGCGCACGATCGGGCTGAAAATCGGGATGCGGATGGTGTGCTCGCTATTTGCCGCGAGCAACTCCTCCGGCAGGCCGAGCGTCTCCTTGCCGAACACCAGAAAATCGCCGGCGTGAAAATCCGCTTCGACATGAGTTTTAAGGGCTTTTTTCGAAGTGTACCAGAAACGGCCGTCGGGGAAGGCGCTCCCGAGAGCGTCGAGGTGCGGCCAGACGCGCACGTCGACCGCGTCCCAGTAGTCGAGGCCGGCCCGCTTCAGCTGCCGGTCGTCGATCGAAAAGCCCAATTTACCGACCAGGTGCAGGATCGTCCCCGTTGCTCCGCACAGACGGGCGATATTGCCGGTATTCGGCGGGATCTCCGGCTCGACGAGAACAATGTGGAAAGGGGGGGTCATCGCCACCGCCGGTGTACCCAGAACCACTGCGCCGGATCGCGTCGCACCGCCTCTTCGATAATGCGGGTCAGCAGGGCCGTATTCTCGACAACCCGTTCCGGAGTCTGTTCGCCTTCAAGAACAAACGGCGGGGCGATCTCGAATCGATAACGATCACCGTCCTCCCACCACGCGAAGGCCGGGACGATCGGTACGCGGTACTTCATGGCGATTTCGGCGATGATCGGCGTGGTCCAGGCGTCTCGACCGAAGAACGGCACCTTGACCCCTTGTCGGCGCCCGGCGTGCTGGTCGAGGAGGATGCCGACAAAGTGTTTCTGCTGGAGCGCCTTGAGAATGCGTCGCGCCCCCTGGCGACTGCTGATGATATAGCCGCCGGCCGCCTCGCGCATGCGCAGGAAATAGCGATCGGTCAGCGGATTGCGCATCGGTTTGGCAACCACGCCAATCGGATAGCCCAATGTTGAGAAGAAAAAGTTCCCCGCTTCCCAGAAGCCGATGTGGCCGGTCAGCAGGATGCAGCCGCGACCGTGGTCGAGTGCCGTGCGCAAATGCTCCACGCCGATGATGGTGGCGTCGCGTTTCAGGTCGCTGCTCTGGCGCATCATGTCCAGGCGCAGCATTTCGATAAACCCCATCCCCAGGTAGCGGAACATCTGCCTGATGATAGTTTCGATCTCTGTTGCCGGTTTTTCGGGATAGGCGCGCTGCAGGTTGGCACGGGCAAGCTTGACCCTGCCGGGAAGAATCAGTCGGCCGAGGGTGCCAAGGGCCCGGCCGAAGCGCAGCGCCGTTCGCCGGGGAAGGGCACGCACCAGTTTAGCCAGGAGAATAAAAGGAATATATTCCAGCCAGTTGCGCATGAATACCTCAGAAAAAACCGGAGTCTCTAAAAATCAGGAACGCGGAAAGGCAGCAACGCGAACAAACAGATTCTTTGAAGAGGTCCGGTCAATGAACATTAATAAAAAATAGCACGCAGCCACTCGTTGGGCAAACAAAAGCGGGCCATGTCGGCCCGCTTTTATAAGTTTGCACCAAAGGCAAGGGGATGCTGATTAACGCTATTTTTGACTTGCTCGCAACGCCTGGTCGAGATCGGCAATAATATCCGCCGCATCCTCGATGCCGATGGAGACACGGATGAAGTCGGGGCTGACGCCTGCCGCCGCCTGTTCCTCGTCCGACAGCTGCTGGTGGGTGGTGGTCGCCGGATGGATCACCAGTGTCTTGGCATCGCCGATGTTGGCAAGATGGCTGCACAATTTCACACTGTCGATGAACTTGGCGCCGGCCGGCCTCCCGCCTTTAATGCCGAAGCCGAGAATCGCCCCCTGTCCGGCCGGGAGATATTTCTTCGCCCGCACATGGTCGGGATGGCTTTCCAGCCCCGGATAGTTCACCCAACTGACGCAAGGATGGCCCTCGAGGAACTTGGCGACCTCCAGGGCGTTGGCGCAGTGACGCGGCATGCGCACGTGCAGCGTTTCCAGCCCTTGCAGGAAGAGGAAGGCGTTGAAGGGCGAGAGGCAGGCGCCCATGTCGCGCAGCAGGGTGACGCGCATCTTGAGGATGTAGGCCATCGGTCCGAGCGCCTGATGGTAGACCAGGCCATGATAGCTCGGGTCCGGGGTGGTGTATTCGGGGAAGCGGCCGCTCGACCAGTCGAATTTGCCGGAATCGACCACCGCGCCGCCGATCGAGGTGCCGTGGCCGCCGATGAACTTGGTCAGCGAATAGCAGACGATGTCGGCCCCATGATCCAGGGGGCGGAACAGCAGGGGGGTTGCCACGGTATTGTCAACGATCAGCGGCAGGCCGTTGTCGTGGGCAATGCGGGAGATCGCCGCAAAGTCATCGACGTTGTTCTTGGGATTGCCGATCGTCTCCATGAACACCGCCTTGGTGTTGGCGTCGATGGCCTTGGCGACATTGGCGGGGTTTGAGGTGTCGACGAACTTCACGTCGATGCCGAAGCGCGCCATCGTGTAGTGAAACAGGTTGTAAGTGCCGCCATAGAGATACTGGGTGGAGACGATGTTGTCGCCGCATTTGGCCAGGTTGAGGATGGCCGTGGTAATGGCTGCCGAGCCGGAGGCGAAGGCCAGCGCGCCGACGCCGCCGTCCAGTTCCGCCAGACGCTTTTCCAGAACATCCGTGGTCGGGTTCATGAGCCGGGTGTAGATGTTCCCCGGCTCTTCGAGGGCGAACAGCCGCGCGGCATGTTCGCTGGAGTTGAATACGTAGGAACTGGTCTGATAGATGGGGACGGCGCGGGCGTTGGTGGCGCTGTCGGGACCGTGCCCGGCGTGCAGGGCTTTGGTGCCAAGTCCGTAGGAGGGAGAGTCGGCCATGATGGTGCTCCTTGTTGGGTATGGGGTCAGGTTTGTTGAGCTATCAGGTCAAGAACTCCGGTTCCGAATAGCATGGATCGGTGAATGCGTCAATTCATTGAATTTATCATATCGGCGGCTATCTGCATGTATTTTTTCTGGTTGCATTGTGCCGAACCGTTTGGTATAAAGACCTCCGCTTTTGCCGAAGTGGTGGAACTGGTAGACACGCTAGGTTCAGGGTCTAGTGGCCGTAGGGCCGTGGGAGTTCGAGTCTCCCCTTCGGCACCAAGTTAAGAAAAAGGGCTGTAACCTTAAAAGGTTGCAGCCCTTTGTTTTTATATTCGGGGCGACTGGGGTGCGGATGGGTGCGTCGCCCGGAGATGTTCAATAATAATCGCATCGTTGCCCGCTCTTGAGAATTTGATACTATTGGACTTGTCCGGGTGTCGCTGCAGGGACGATCCTCCAACATATGCTGTTTCACGGCATGCCGGTGAGGCTGATGAAACGAATCATGAAATATGACTGGGATGCCGTCGTGGGTGTTACCGCGGCCTTTGTTGCCATCCTCATGCACTTTCTGCATATCGTCGAGGCGGAAGTCCTCTTGACGATTGCCGTCGTTCTGATCGCCATGCTCTTCTTGCGCGACCTGCGCAGGGAAAACGTGAACGAGCGGCATAACCTGGAAGTTCAGCAGATCAGGTCCGATGTCAAGGATATCCTCGCCCGCATCAGCCTGTCCGATACCCACCTGATCGGACCGCAGCATATCCACCAGGCGATGGAAGACTTTTGCCGGCGAGCCAGGAACGAGATGCTCTGGTTCCATGTCTGCCCGCTGATGTTCAGGCAGCAGGCGGTTTTCGACGCCATGTTCAAGCCCGTCATCGAGAACCCCCGGGTCACCTCGGTACAGTTCGTGCTCGATCACAAGGATCGGGAATTGTGGGATAGCGAAGTCCTGCCGAAGATTCGTCAGTGTACCGGGTGCGTTAAGGTCAGGGAGACTCACTGGACGACAATTTCCGGCGGGGTCTCGGCCATTATCGCGGACATCGACAAGGACGGCAGCAAGGAATGCCTGCTGAGTTTTTGGGGGGAGCCGTTCATGGCCCGGACCCCCAGCCACGATGTGCCCCGCTATGTCTTCCACGTGCACAGCCACTCCGAACTGGTCGGCCGGATGGTTGAAGTCGTCCGCCAGCACAAGCTTTCCACCTGACACACCGCCCGGCAAAGACTGTCTGCCGCGATTACCCTTGTGTGGATGCCACCTGTGTCTCCAGGGCGGCCAGGCGGTCGCGCAGAGCTTTTTCCTCGGCACGCCGGGAACTTATATCGCGCATGACCGCCGCGACCCCCTGCGGCCGCCCCTCGTCGTCCTTGAGCATGACAATGGAAAATTCGGTGGTCAGCTGTGCCCCGCTCTGGCTCAGGGCCGGCACTGCCAGAAGCTTGGTGCCGTACTTGGTGACGCCGGTGGCCATGGTCTGGTGATAGCCGTCCCAATGCCGTTGGCGGTGTCGCTCCGGAATGATCAAATCGAGAGACTGACCAAGAGCTTCTGCCGCAGTGAAACCGAAAATCCGTTCGGCACCCAGGTTCCAGAGACGAATGATCCCGTCGCCATCGGCATAGAGAATGGCGTCCGGTGCCTGGGAGACGATATGCTCATGGATATCCTGGCGGAGTGTTGTGGTCATGGGCATCCCTTTCAAATTCTCCGGTTTTGTTCCCTGCGAATCAGGGGTTTTGCACGTAAGCGTTCTTGCGCGTGTAGAACCACCAGTTGAGAACCAGGCAGATGACGTAAAAAACCGCGAAACCGTACAGGGCGTATTCCGGCGTGGTGGCCTTGATCTGCTCGCCGAACACCTGGGGGATGATGAAGGCGCCATAGGCGGCCACGGCCGAGGTCCAGCCGAGCACCGGGCCGGCCTGCTCCTTGTCGAAGATGATGGCGATGGAGCGGAACGTCGAGCCATTGCCGACCCCGGTCGCGGTAAACAGGATGATGAACAGGATCAGGAACGGCACGAAATGCTCCTCGGGGGTGGCCGAGTTGTAGGCGGCCTTCATGTAGTAGGCGCAGCCGAAGGCGGAGAGGATCATGACGATCGACACCCACTGGGTAACGATGGCGCCGCCGAACTTATCTGCGATCTTGCCGCCGACCGGGCGGATCAGGGCGCCAATGAACGGCCCCATCCAGGCATAGGTCAGGGCGCTGGGACTCGCCGGATTGATGGTGGTGTGGATCATGGTCCCGCCCGATTCGATGTGGCAGTAGCCGAAGATGCACTGGATCGACAGGGCGAAGGCCGCCGAGTAGCCGATGAACGAGCCGAAGGTCATGGTGTAGATGACGGTCATCGCCCAGGTGTGCTTGTTGCCGAAGATCCGGTACTGGCGCTCGAGGTTGGCGCGCAGTGTCCCCGAGGTCAGATACTTCATGCCGTAGACGGTGGCGATGATGATCAACGGCAGGACGATCCACTTGCTGAGCAGGCCGAGGCCGACCGGCGGCGGCAGCATCAGGTAGAGGCCGGCGGCGGCGGTGACGAAGGCGATCGACAGCAGGCCGAGGATCTTGGTAAAGCAGACCGGTGGGGAGCCGATGTTGGGGGATGCCGTGTCGGTGGTGATGTTGTTCATGCCGAACCAGCCGGCGAAGGCCAGCGGAATCAGCAGCACCAGCCAGATGTAGCCGGCGTTGTGGATGTAGGTCTCGGTGCCGGCGGGGATCTTGCCGATCAGCGTGCCGCTGGCGCTGATCAGCGTCTTGGGCGAGCCGCCGAAGACGCCCCTGGTCATCACCAGCGGGATCAGGATCTGCATGGTGGTGACGCCGAAGTTGCCGAGGCCGGCGTTCAGACCAAGGGAGGTGCCCTGAACCTTCTTCGGGAAGAAGAAGCTGATGTTGGACATGGACGAGGCGAAGTTGCCGCCGCCGATGCCGGAGAGCAGGGCCAGCAGGTAGTAGACCCAGATTGGCGTGGCCATGTCCTGAAGCGCCAGCCCGGTGCCGATCGCGGGGATCATCAGCATGGCGGTGGTCAGGAAGATGGTGTTGCGCCCCCCGGCGATGCGGATCAGGAAGGAACTGGGGATGCGCAGGGTCGCCCCGGAAAGGCCGGCGATAGCGGAGATGGTGAACATCTCCGACTGGCTGAACGGGTAGCCGAGATTGAGCATCTGCACGGTGATGATGCTCCAGTACAGCCAGACGGCAAA
This sequence comes from Desulfuromonas sp., assembly GCA_012026975.1. Lineage (GTDB taxonomy): Bacteria > Desulfobacterota > Desulfuromonadia > Desulfuromonadales > BM103 > VAUL01. Next base: position 11,440 of record VEPG01000069.1, read on the forward strand.
GCCGCACAACAGGCTGGGGATGGAGATCCACAGGTTGCGGGCTGCAACCCGTTTACCTTCGGTTGCCCAGAACTGCTCGTCTTCCACATTCCACTTATCGAGATTGGTCGGCATGGCCATTCCTTTCCATTGCTGATTTGCCCACCTTATGAAGTACGGTCACGCTCCCGGCAAGGACAGCTCCTTCGAGTCGGATGGCGGCTCCAGGCCATCAACCTGCCGAGTGGCCCTGTCTCGTGCTTGTTCTTCAGCCGCGGCCGCCTCCAGACCGGTAGAGGCGATCAGCTTGAGGGTCTTCACACCGCGCACTTCGGTGGTGTACATCCAGACCAGAGACCAGCAGGACACCATAAACAAGAGCATGAAGATGGTGCTGTTGATGCCGGTGAAATCAACCATCATGCCGAAAATGATCGGAAACAGAAAACCGCCGAGGCCGCCGATCAGGCCGACGATGCCGGAAATCACCCCGATGTTGTGCGGGTACTCGTCGCCGATGTACTTGAAGACCGAGGCCTTGCCGAAGCCCCAGGCGATGCCGACGACGAACAGCAGGGCGGTGAAGATCCAGACATTCAGGCCGAGGTCGAGGGTTGTCTCGCCGCGGATCGTCTTGAAGACGACCCGGTGTTGGGGGTAGGAGAGGAAGAACAGGCAGACGCACGAAGTCCACATCACCCACCAGGTCACCGTGTGGGCGCCGAACTTGTCGGAAAGCCAGCCGCCGAGCGCGCGAATCACCCCGGACGGGAGAACGAAGATCGCGGCGATCATTGCGGCCGTCTGGATGCCGAAGCCGTACTCGCTGATGTAGTATTTGGTCAGCCACAGGGACATGGCGACATAACCGCCGAAGACGATGGAGTAGTACTGGCAGTATTTCCAGACGCGGATGTCCCTGAGCGCGGCCAACTGGTCACGGATGGTCACTTGCTCGCCGACCTTGTGGCCGGGGTCGCTGTAGGTGAAGAGCCAGAAGACCACGACGGTGACCGCCATGGCGGCGGCATAAACCTTGGGGACCATCTGCCAGCCATAGGTGACCACCAGGGTCGGGGCGACGAACTTGGTGACCGCCGCGCCGGCGTTGCCGGCTCCGAAAATCCCCATGGCGAAGCCCTTGCGCTCCTTGCTGAACCAGCGGCCGGTGTAGGCGATGCCGACCGAGAAAGCCCCGCCGGCAACGCCGACGAACAGGCCGAGAACGAGGAAGTGCCAATATGCGGTGGCGACGCTGATGAACCAGATCGGCACGATGGTCGAGAGCATCAGCAGGGCAAAGACGATGCGCCCCCCATAGGTGTCGGTCCACATCCCCAGCGGCAGGCGGATCAGTGAACCGGTCAGAATCGGCGTCGCCGCGAGCAGGCCGAACTGCGTGTCGCTGAGTTGCAGACCGGCCTTGATGGGAATGCCGATGATGGAGAACATCACCCATACCGCAAAGCAGACAGTGAAGCTCAGCGTGCTCAGGGACAGCACGGAAATCTGTTTGCGCAATTGGGTGGCCATGGAAAGCTCCTTTGATAGGTCTTATGGGACGCATAGGACCTATGGGACTTATGAAAGGCCTTTCTGATGCTGCTGCCGGTACCACACCACCACCTGGTAGGGGCGTGTCAGGTAGCCGAGCGGTACGCTGAGCAGGTGCACCAGCCGCGAGAAGGGGAGCAGCGCCACCAGCAGGAAGGCGTTGGCGGCATGCACCTTGACCACCGTCGGCAGGGCCGCCAGATACTGGACCTCGGGTTGGAAGACCACCAAAGATCGCAGCCACGGCGTGGCGGTGTGCGCATACCAGACCCCGCCCCAGCGCAGGGTGAAGGCGATATAGACACCGGTCGCCACCTGCAGGAGCAGCAGCCACAAAACCACCCAGTCGATTCTGCTGGTCACCGCGGCCAGACGCTCGTCAAACAGCCGCCGGGCCATCAGCAGCATGACGGCGATCACGGTGCACAGCCCGAGCGCCATGCCGCTCACTTCCAGAAAGTACAGGCGCACCGGCCGGCCGAGCAGTACCCCCCAGCCGCCGGGAAAGAGGACGGCCAGAAGGTGCGCCAGCAGGATCATCAGGATGGCGTAGTGCCACGGTACCGAACCCCAGAAGAGCCCCCGGCTTTCCAGAAACTGCGAAGAGTGGGACGACCATGAATAGCGGTCGACGCAATACCGGTAGCCGCCGACGGCCACGGCCAGCGCCACCGCCACGTAAGGGAAGATACCGAACAGGATCGTGTCGATCATGAACAAACCTCCTTGCGCCGGAGTTCGACCGGCGGCACCGCCGCGGCGGGGGTGCTCTGCGTCAGCACCAAGCGAATGATCTGCAAGAGTTGAACGTAGGGGTTGGTTGCACACTCGGCCTGGAGCAGCATCTTGTCCAGGGCGGGAAGAATTCCGTCATGAATGATTTCTTCGCGACTCTGTTGGTCATCGACGCCGGCAACGAAACGCAGCACGGTGGCCAGATGATCGGGAAGCTCCGCGCCGGCGGTGAAGTCGTGCCGCCGGTAAAGCTGCTGCAGTTGCATCAGGAACAGGGCACGTTTCTGGCTCTCGCCGCAGAGCTGATAGCCGATATAGGGATGGCAGGCCGGCTGCAGGTCGAAGGTCGCGGTGTAGATTTCCTCGATCCGCGCCATCGGTTGCCCATGCAAAAAACCCAGGAAGTCGGCGAATATCTCGCACGCTTCGGGGTGCTGGTCCCGGAGCAGGGGGGCACAGGTTTCCGCCGTCACCCGGGTCGACGGGGCCGGATAGTCGAGCAGGGCCGCCATGTGCCGGCAGAATTGCTGGTGCTGGGTCGCTGTCATGTTCACCACCGCCGCTTCGGCGGGCGCCGGGCGCCGAAGCCCATTCCGCGCTTGTACTCCTCGGGGTCCATGCCGGCCTCGACCGCCTGCTCGCGCAGCAGCGGCGGAACCACGATCCGCTCCCTGATCCGGGTCAGGGCGGTCATGCGGTAGATGGCTTCGACCTGCGCGGCGCTCACGCCAGCGAGGTCGCGGGCTTTGGCCACTTCCGCCTCGGCGAGGTCGCCGACAGAGGTCTGGCGGCGTTGCAGGCGCACCGCGATCAGGCGTCGGTAGACCGCCTTGACCTCCTCGAGGTTGCCGCCGGCGAACAGCCCGGCCAAGTATTGCAGCGGCAGGCGGGCCTGCGCCAGGGTGGTGAAGAACTCCTCGGCCAGCTTTTGCGTCCCCTGGTTGGCTTGCGACAGCACCGGCAGCAGCGGCGGCACGTAGAAGAGCATCGGCAGAGTGCGGAACTCGGGGTGCAGCGGCAGGGCGATCCCCCACTCCTTGACGAACTTGTAGACCGGGGAACGCTGGGCCGCCGCAAGGAGCTGCTCGGGGAGTCCCGACTTGCGGGCCTCGGCCTGCACCTGCGGGTCGCTGGGGTCGAGGATTATGGCGCGCTGGGCCGCCGCCAACTCGGAGTCCTCGTGCAAAGCCGTCTCTTTGATGCGGTCGGCGTCGTAGAGCAGTACTCCCAGGTAGCGAATCCGGCCGACACAGGAGTGGAAGCAGGCCGGGGCTTCGCCGGCTTCCTGGCGCGGATAGCAGAGCAGGCACTTCTCGGATTTGCCGGTATTCCAGCCGTAGTAGGTCTTCTTGTAGGGGCAGGCGGAGACGCACATGCGCCAGCCCCGGCACTTGTCCTGGTTGATCAGGACGATGCCGTCTTCGCCGCGCTTGTAGATCGCCCCGGACGGGCAGCCGGCGACGCAGCCGGCGTTGAGGCAGTGGTTGCAGATACGCGGCAGGTGGAACATCACCATCTTCTCGATGGCGAACATCTGGGCCTGCTCCCCGGCGCTGAGCCGTACCACCCCGGGGTCGTTGGCGGCGTAGCTCTTCGATCCGGAAAGGTCGTCGTCCCAGTTGGGGCCGGCTTCGATCGCCATCGGCTTGCCGCTGACCATGGAGACCGGCCGCGCGGTCGGCTGGTCGTTGCCGGCCGGCGCGCTGGTCAGGTCGCCGTACTTGAAGGTGAACGGCTCGTAGTAGTCGTCCATGGTCGGCAGCTTCGGATTGTGGAAGAGCTTCCCCAGCAGGCTGCCGCGTCCGCCGCTTTTCAGCGTCAGTTCATCCCCCGCCTTCTCCCAGCCGCCCTGGTACTGGTTCTGATCCTCCCACTTGGTCGGATAGCCGGTTCCCGGCTTGGTTTCGACGTTGTTCCACCACATGTATTCGGCGCCCTGGCGATCGGTCCACAGGTTCTTGCAGGCGATGCTGCAGGTGTGGCAGCCGATGCACTTGTCGAGGTGGAACACCGAGGATATCTGCGCGCGGATGTTCATGGAATGTCTCCCTGCAACGTAATCGTAGGGGCGGACTGCGTCCGCCCAGGGCGCATGCCATGCGCCCCTACAAAACCCTTCCGCCCTGACCTCACCACTGCGGCTCCCCTTCGAGCTTGCGGACCAGGATATAAGTGTCGCGGTTGGCGCCGGTCGGTCCCCAGTAGTTCCAGCCGTAGGTGAACTGGCCGTAGCCGCCGAGCATCAGGTTCGGCTTGAGCCGTATGCGGTTCAGGCTGTTGTGCCCGCCGGCGCGCTTGTTGCCGCGCAGCGGCGACTTCGGCACGCCGACGGTACGTTCGGGCGAGTGATAGAGGAACGAAATGCCGCGCGGCAGGCGCGAACTGACAATGGCCCGGGTCACCACCACGCCGTGGTCGTTGTAGACCTCGACCCAGTCGTTGTCGATGACGCCGATCTCGGCGGCATCCCGGTCGTTGATCCAGAACGGATAGCAACCGCGGGAGAGGGTCAGCATGCGGTGGTTGTCGCCGTAGGTGCTGTGGATGCTCCATTTGCCGTGCGGCGTCAGGTAGTTGAGCATGATGCTCCGTCCCGTCTCTTTGGTCGCCAGAAAGTCCTGCAAGGTGCTGTGGTCGGGCTTAGGCTTGTAGGTCGGCAGATGTTCCCCGGCGGCGATGTATCCCTGGTGGTCGAGGTAGAAATGCTGGCGACCGGTCAGGGTCCGCCACGGCACCAGTTTCTCGACGTTGAGGCAGTAGGCCGAGTAGGCCCGGCCGTCGGTCATCAGGCCGGTCCAGATCGGACTGTTGAGCAGCCGGCGCGGTTGGGCGGCGAGATCGGCAAAGGTCATGCGTACGCCGCGCATGGGTTCCGCCAGGTCGGTCAGCGGCAGTCCGACCTTCTTCTCCTCGGCCTGGAAGGCCCGGAAGGCGATCTCGCCGTTGGTCTCGGGCGCCAGTTTGAGGATGACGTTGGCGGTGTCGGCGGCGTTGGCCAGGGACGGGTAGGTCTCGCCCCCCCAGCTCTCGGTCGGGGCGCTGGTTTTGAGCTCCTCGTAGAAGTCCGCGACCGGAAAGGTCAGGCCGTGGGCGCCGATGCCGTTTTTCGGTATCTCCGGCCCGTAGGAGATGAAGCGGTTGTAGAGGTTGACGTAGTCGCGCTCCACCACCACCAGCCCCGGCATGGTCTTGCCGGGGACCGGCGTGCACTCCCCCTTGCTCCAGTCCTTGATTTCGGGTTGGGCCATCTCCGCCGGAGTGTCGTGCTGCAGCGGTACGGCGACCAGGTCGCGCACCGGCTCCGGCAAATGGACCCTGGCCAGCTCGCTGACCTTCTTCGCCAGCCCCTTGAAGATGTCCCAGTCGCTCTTCGACTCCCAGCACGGTGGCACCGCCGCCTGCAGCGGGTGAATGAAGGAGTGCATGTCGGTCGAATTGAGGTCGTCCTTCTCGTACCAGGTGGCGGTCGGCAGGACGATGTCCGAATAGAGCGCCGAGGTGTCCATGCGGAAGTTGATGTCGACTACCAGGTCGAGCTTCCCCTGCGGTGCCTCCGGGCGCCAGACCACGTCCTTGACGAACTCTTCGGCGGTTTCCGGGGCCACCGTGTTGGTGTGGGTGCCGAGGTAGTGCTTGAGGAAGTACTCGTGCCCCTTGGCGCTCGACATCAGGGCGTTGCCGCGCCAGATGATCCATAGCCGCGGCCAGTTTTCCGGGGCGTCGGGATCCTCGACGGCGAATTTCATCTTCTTTTCGACGAGCTGCTTCACCGTCCAGTCGGCAATTTCCTGGTTGCTCGACGCGCCGGCGGCAGCCGCCTGTTTCACCAGCTCGGCCGGGCTGCGGTCGAACTGCGGGTAGAAGGGGAGCCAGCCGTTGCGGACCGCGCGGATCTGGTGATCGATGGTATGCCCCGCGGTGATGTGGTTCTGCTCCGCCACCGGGTTGATGCGAGCCTCGTCGGAGGTGCGCTCGTAGCGCCACTGGTCGCTGTGCACGTAGTGGTAGGAGGGGGCGTTCTGGAAGCGCGGCGGCTTCGCCCAGTCGAGCGCCCCCATGATCGTCGCCCAGGGGGCGGCCGGCGCCAGCTTCTCCTGGCCGACGTAATGGTTGAGGCCGCCGCCGTTCTTGCCGACACAGCCACAGAGCATCAGGGCGACGATGCCGGCGCGGTAGATCAGGTTGGCGTGGTACCAGTGGTTGACACCGGCACCGATGATGATCGAGCATTTGCCGTTGGTCAACTCGGCGGTGGCGGCCCATTCGCGGGCGAACTGGATGACGTTGGCGCGGTCGATGCCGGTGTACTGTTCCTGCCAGGCCGGGGTATAGGGGCCGACGGCATCGTAATTGGCCGGGTAGGCACCGCCCAGGCCGCGCTCGACGCCGAACTGGGCCATCAGCAGGTCGAAAACCGTGGTGACGGCAATGCGTCCGTTGGCCGTGTCCAGATACCGGGCCGGCACACCGCGCGTGACGGTGCTGCCGTCACCGAAATCATCGAACGTGACCTGCACCGCATCATCACGGCTGTCGAGCAGCGACAGGGCCGGGTCGAGGGTGCTGCCGTCCTGACCGTCCTTCATCTGCAGGTTCCACTCGCCTTTTTTCTGCTGCCAGCGGAAGCCCAGGGTGCCCAGCGGCATCCGTGGCTGATCGCTGGTTTCGTCCCAGATCAGGTACTTGAAGCCGGCGTTCTCTTCGCTGGCGTAGCGCTCCACCTCGGCGGCAGTGGCCATGCGTCCGGGAGTGAAGACCCCGTTCTTCTCCTCCAGCCTGATCAGGAACGGGGTGTCGGTGAAGCGCTTGAGGTAGTCGAGAAAGTAGGGGGTCCTGGCCTGGTGGTGGAATTCGCCGAGGATGACGTGGTTGACCGCCATCCAGAAGGCGCCGTCCTGCCCGGCGTGGGCCGGGATCCACCAGTCGGCGTGCTTCGAGGTGAGGCTGAAGTCCGGGGAGAGGACCGTGACCTTGGTGCCGTTGTGGCGAGCCTCGGCGAGATAATGTGCATCCGGGGTGCGGGTCATGTTGATATTCGAACCCATCACCGCGATGTACTTGCTGTTATACCAGTCGGCGCTCTCGGCTACGTCGGTCTGCTCCCCCCAGATCTCGGGGGAGGCGTTGGGGAGGTCGCAGTACCAGTCATAGAAGCTCAGGTTGGCGCCCCCCAGCAACTGCATGAAGCGGGCGCCGCCGGCGAAGCTGAGCATCGACATGGCCGGGATCGGCGAGAAGCCGACCAGGCGGTCGGCGCCGTACCGCTTGATGGTATGGATGGTCGAGGCGGCGATGATCTCTTCGACCTCCTCCCAGCTGGAGCGGCGGAAACCACCCTTGCCGCGCGCCTGCTGGTAGCTCCGGCGGCGGGCCGGATCGTCGACAATCGATGCCCACGCCGCCACCGGGTCGGCATGCTCGGCCCTCGCCTGGCGCCAGAGATCGGTGAGCACCCCGCGCAGGTAGGGATACTTGATGCGCAGCGGGCTGTAGAGATACCAGGAGAAGGAGATGCCGCGCGGGCAGCCGCGCGGTTCGTAGGGGGGGAGCCCCGCTTCGAGTTCCGGGTAGTCGGTAGCCTGCAGCTCCCAGCCGACGATGCCGTCCTTGACGTGGACGTTCCAGGAACAGCTGCCGGTGCAGTTGACCCCGTGGGTGCTGCGCACCACCTTGTCGCATTGGTTGCGGTTGCGGTAGAACTCTTCCCAGGCGCGCCCCTTGGGGTCGACGATATCCTTGATCCAGCTCATGCCGCCACCTCCTTCTTCTCCGTCGAACGACGGACCAAGGACCGGCGCACACCGCGCAGCCGCTCGCGGCCAAACAGCAGGACGACCCCGAAAAATATCAGCACCCCGCTCACTGCCTCTCCGAACAGCAGCCCGTCATTGGCCATCGGCGTGCCGTTCGCCTTGGCGAAGAATGCCCGCAAATCGGCTTGCTCCGTATCTGCCAGCGGGCGGGCCGTGTAAATCGGTTCCATGCTCGGGAACGGCAGGTTCTTGAGGATATCCGTCAGTCCCTCGTCGCCGAAATTCTCGAACAGGCTGGTGAGGTCGGGACCGTAGTTGGCGCCGCCGGCCAGGCCGAAGCCGGTGATGCCGTGGCAGGCCAGGCAGGGGGCGCCGCCATTGGCGAAGGGCTGTTCGCCGGTATAGAGCCGGGCGCCGCGGGCGGCGTCGCCGGCAGCCATCAGCGTGGTCTCGGGCGGCGGGTGATGCGCCGCTTCCTCGGGGTGGGCAAGGTAGGTGAGCAGGGATTCCAGCTCAGCCGCGGAGAGCGACTGAGCCGGCATCCGCAGATTTTTGAACTTGGTCAGCAGTTCCGTGGCTACCGGATCATGCGCTTCCAGCATTTTCCCGGGGTCGGCAATGAAGGCTGTCAGCCACGCCCGGTCGCGCCGTTCAGTCACTCCGGCCAGGTCGGGGCCGGTCGGCTTGTCCCCCTCGCCGATGGCGTGGCAGGCAATGCACTTCTGCCGGAAGAGACTTTCCCCCGCTTCGGCCAGGCCAGTCAGTTGCTCCCCGGTCGGCTGGGCAACGACCGTGGTCGCTGCAAGCAGCAGTCCGACCAGCATCCCCACGACCATGCCCGTATCTCGCTCAAACATCGTCTTACCTCCCTGTCCGGCGAATATGCTGACTTATATGGTATTAAATTATAAATTCCATCAAATTAGTCGCTCTTTACAAAACAATAAAACATAGTTTTTGCAATGCAATTGACCTGCATCAAAAAAACCCGACGCTTTTCCAGGTAGGTTTTAAATAAAACGGGACGCGAACCTTTTTCCGTTCATGCCCAGATCTTGAAAGGAGTGATCCTGCTCCAGGACAAACACGGCCGATCATCTTGATTATGGGGTACAACCGGATAAGCTTTGTTGGAAAGACACGCCGGGGGGAAGATGAGGAGACGCACGATCCTGATCCTCTTGATGACGCTGGGCACGGCGGATGCCGCCGGTTCTGGTGTGTCCTCCTTGGCGCCGGCGGCCGGCGAGAGCCGCTTTGATCAGTCCTCCCCCCTTTACCGGTCGGCCATTGCTCCTCCGGATTTATCGGAGGATATTTTCCCCTGTTCGAACTGCCACGCAGAGATAAAGCCCGACCTTCGGCGTCGTGAGCTTCGGGACGAGCATGGCGCCATTGCCCTGCGGCATGCCGCGGGGCAATTATGGTGCCTCGACTGTCACCATGCGGAGAACCGGGATACCTTGCGGCTGGCGACCGGGGAATCCCTGCCGTTTACCGAATCCTACCGGCTGTGCGGCCAATGCCATGGCGAGAAGCTGCGGGACTGGCAGAGCGGCATCCACGGCAGACGCACCGGCCACTGGAATGGCGACAAGCAATACCTGCTCTGCACCGGCTGCCACAACCCCCACGATCCTCAATTCAAACCGCTGACGCCCATGCCTCCGCCCGAGCGGCCGGGGCGGGCCGTTCATTGAGCCGGGCTCGCTGTTCGGGAAGGGAACCGTGTCATGGCAGACAAGCGCCGCAGCAGCCGGCCCGGTGTCAACCTGGCCAGACGAAAGGCCCTGAAGAGCCTGGCAACCGGTATCGGTGTCATGGCTCTGCCCGCCCCTCAGGTGTCGGCGTCGGTATGGGCTGCTTTTTTCCAGAAGCACTTCCGGGAGCTGAGCCGGGACGACCTGGAGCGGGTACTGGCCCGCCTTGAAAAAACCTGCCAGGAGGAATACGGGCGGTCGGTCACCGTGAAGGCCACCCCGCCGCTCGACGGGGTCCGGTTCGGCTACGGGTTGGACCTGTCCCGCTGTATCGGCTGCCGGCGCTGCGTCCATGCCTGTGTGGCCGAGAACAATCAGTCACGGCACCCGCAGATCCACTGGATCAGGGTCGTGCGGCTGCAAAAGGACAAGGGGATCGATTTCGACCACGCCGAGCACTACTACGACCCGCCCCAGGTTCCCGAAGAGGGGCATTTCTACCTGCCGGTTCAATGCCAGCAATGCGACCGGCCCGCCTGCACCAGGGCCTGTCCGGTCCAGGCCACCTGGGTGGAACCCGATGGCATCGTGGCCATCGACTACAACTGGTGCATCGGCTGCCGCTACTGCATGGCCGCCTGTCCATACGGTGGCCGCCATTTCAATTGGGAGAAGGCCGTCATCCCGGCCGGCGAACTCAATCCCGACATGCACTACCTGGGCAACCGTCCCCGCCCGGTCGGTGTCGTCGAAAAATGCACGTTCTGCATCCAGCGCACCCGTGAACAGCCGGGACGCTACCCGGCTTGCGTCGAGGCCTGTCCGGTCGGTGCCCGCAAGTTCGGCAACCTGCTCGACCCCAAGGGTGAAATCCGTCAACTGCTCGAACACCAGCGGGTGTTCGTCTTGAAGCAGGAGCTGAATACCCAGCCGAAGTTTTTCTATTTTTTTGCGACCTGACCGGCTGGCTTGGGTCACGTGGCCAATGCACAGGGATGAGCGAGTTGCTCCGGGCGGTCACGGCATCGCGGCGAAAGGTGGAAATATGATCACGATCGAGCTTGAAGGCCGCAAGATCAGGGTCCCCGAAGGGTTGACCGTGATCGAGGCGCTCTGGGACACGGGGCATGATGTCAAGCGGGGCATCGGCTGCCTGTCGGGCTTGTGCGGGGCCTGTACCGTCGCCTACCTGGAGGCCGGCGCGCAACGGGTGAAATTCGGCCTGGGCTGCCAGGTGGTTGTCGCCGAAGGGATGAATGTCATCATGCTCCCGTATTTCCCGTCGCGCATCGCCCGGTACGACATGGCCGACATGGCCAATCCGCTGCAAGAACTGCCGGGACAATATCCCGAGCTGTATGCCTGCGACGATTGCAAGGCCTGCAACATCTGCCCCGAATGGATCCATGTCGCGGGCTTCATGAAAAATGCGAAGGAGGCTGCGTACGCAACCGTTGCGGAGAAGGTCAAGGATTGCCATCTGTGCGGCCTGTGTGCCTCGCGCTGCCCGAAAAGCATCGCTCCGCAGTATGTCGGCCTGTACCTGCAACGCTCCTGTGCCAGGCAGCAGCCGCTCCCGCCAAATCTGCGCAAACGCCTGGAAGAGATGGCGACCTTTGCCGACGATGCGGATTTCGCCAGGGTTCCGGTGATGAGCGACGATGAATTGAAGGACTTCTGCCGCGGGTTCTTGTGAGCCGTCGAGGAGGCTTTGTCCATGTATTCTGAAAGCCTTGTGCCCCAGCTGGAGCTGGTGAACGCCACCCGCGAGCAGCGCAAAGCGGTGACGCCGGCACCCCTTGCGGATCGAGAAAAGACCGTCCTGCTGAAAAAGTATCATCCCGATTACAAGGATTCCGCGTTCAGGGATTTGCGTATCGGCGCCAACAAGGGCGATCGGGTGACTCACGAGTTTGCCGACCTGCTGGAATCCTTCAGCAGCCTGGATCATGCCCGGCTCGATCTTGAGCCGGAAGTCACCACTGACGTTCTGGTTCTGGGCGGCGGAGGGGCCGGGGTGACGGCGGCCCTGTTCGCCGAAAGCCGGGGGGCGCGAGTTCTGCTGGCCACCAAGCTGCGGCTCGGCAATTCCAATACCATCATGGCGCTGGGGGGAATGCAGGCTGCCGTGGCGGCGCAGGATTCGCCCGTCAGGCATTTTGCCGACACCATGATCGCGGGCGGGTTCGCCGGCGACCGGCGACTGGTCAAGGCCATGGTGGAGGATGCCCCCGGAATCGTCGCATGGCTGCTGAAGGTCGGCGTCAATTTCGACCGGGATGAAAACGGCGATCTCGCCACCAGGATGGCCGCCGGAATGACGGCGCCGCGGATCCTGTCGATCGGCGACCATACCGGCCTGAACATCATGAAGGTGCTGAAAGACGAGTTGCGCAAGAGCGACCGAATCGAACTTGCCGAATTCTCTCCGGCCGTGGAACTGACCACCAGCGAGACCGGCGCCTGCAACGGGGCCGTGCTCTACGATCTGGGCCGGCGCCGGCACTTTGTGGTCAAGGCCAGGGCGGTCGTTCTCGCCACCGGCGGCGCCGGCAGGCTGCACAACCAGGGCTTTCCGACCTCCAACAATTTCGGCGCCACGGGCGACGCCATCGTGCTGGCGTACCGGGCCGGGGCCAGGATGGAGGGGTTGGACTCCTTTCAGTACCACCCGACCGGCGTGATGTTTCCCGAGCACATGGTCGGTGTCCTGGTGACCGAAGCCATCCGCAGCCTGGGCACCCATCTGGTCAATGCGCGGGGCGAGCGCTTCGTCAACGAACTGGAAACCAGGGATGTCGTTGCCGCCGCCATCATCCGCGAGTGTGAAACAGGCAATGGCGTCAGGACGCCGTCGGGGAAAGTCGGGGTGTGGCTGGACCTGCCGATTCTTGAGGAGTTGTTCGAGAAGGGGCTGCTCAGGAAGCGGTTCCCGGCGCTCTTCAAAAAATTCATGCGGGTCAGGATCGATATCACCAGGCGACCGCTGTTGGTCTACCCCACACTGCATTATCAGAACGGCGGGGTATTCATCGATGAAACCGGCGAATCCACGGTCAACAACCTCTTTGTCGCCGGAGAGGCCGCCGGCGGCATCCATGGCCGGAATCGGGCGATGGGGAACGCCCTGCTGGATATCTTCGTGTTCGGCCGGCGCGCCGGCATCGCCGCGGCGGGGAGGGTGGGCCACGAACCGGGCAGGCTCACGTTGAACCATGTCGCCAATTATTACAGTCGGTTGAAATCGCTGCGGATTTCCAGCGTTGCCAATTCACCCACGCTGTTTCCCGAGTTTATTGTCGACAAGATCTGATGGTTGAGGACCAAATGAATCCGGTCATCGAACGATACAAAATCGGCATTCGCCAGTTCATCAACGGACTGTTCGGCGTCCTGTTCGTGGGGGGGCGGGCCTTTTATGGCTGGATGATGTTTCTGACGGTGGTCATTGCGGCAGGAACGGCAACCTACGCGTCGCAACTTGTGCATGGCATGACGGTCACCAACATGACCGACCAGGTATCATGGGGTTTCTATATCTCCAACTTCACGTTTCTCGTCGGGGTGGCCGCCGCCGCGGTGCTGCTGGTGATCCCCGCCTATCTCTATCATTTCAAGTCCATCAAGAAGATCGTGGCCTTCGGCGAACTGCTCGCCGTTATCGCGGTCGGCATGGCCATGCTCTTCGTCCTGGTCGATCTTGGCCGCCCCGACCGGTTCTGGCACATCCTCCCCGGGCTTGGGCGTCTGAACTTCCCGTCGTCGATCCTCGCCTGGGACATCCTGGCCCTCAACGGCTATCTGCTGCTCAACCTCACCATCACCAGCTATACCGGCGGCTGTACCTATTTTGGCAGAGAACCCGACAAACGCCTGGTGATCCCCCTGATCCTGCTCTCCATTCCCTGGGCCATCGGCATACATACGGTCACGGCCTATCTCTACAACGGGCTGCCGGCCCGGCCCTTCTGGAATGCCTCCATCCTGGCTCCGCGTTTTCTCGCCTCGGCATTTTGCGCCGGGCCGGCCCTGATGATCATCATCTTCCAGATCTTGCGGAAGGTCATGAATTTCCGGGTGCAGGACCAGGCCATCTTCAAGCTCGCGGAAATCGTCTCCTACGCCATGGCAATCAATCTGTTTCTCATGTTCGCGGAGATTTTCAAGGAGTACTACTCGGGCACCGTGCATCTGGCTTCCATGCAATACCTGTACGAAGGGCTGCATGGTCACCATCGGCTGGTTCCCTGGATCTGGACCGCGACGGCGTTCAATCTGATCGGTTTTGTGCTGTTTCTGCTTCCCAAAACGCGGGAAAGGTTTCTCACCCTGAATATCGGCTGCCTGCTCATTTTCGTCGGGATCTGGATCGAGAAGGGGCTGGGGCTGATCATCCCCGGGTTCATCCCCGACACCCTGCATGAAATCTACGAATATTCACCGTCACTCCGGGAAATCACCATCGGCCTTGGCATCTGGGCTCTGGGCTGCCTGCTGTATACGCTGGCCGTAAGAACGGTGATCGCCCTGGATACGGGTCGGCTGCGGCACCCCGGAGCCCCCGCCATGATCCGCGAGGAAGACGACTGAGCCATGGGAAAAATCCTGGAACTGGTTGGCGGACCGCCCGCATCCGGCAAGACCACCTATGTCCGGACCACCTACGGCAATCGTAGCGGCAGGGAGTTTGTGCATCTCGATTATGATGCCATGGTTGTCAGGGAGGTGGCAAAAACTCACGGGGAAGTCAGGGAACAGGATGTTCGGGACTATGTCAGCATGGTTTACGGTCGCGAGCGCTCCACGGTGATTTATGGAGATGCTGCGCGGGTGACAGTCGACTGGCCATTTTGTATCTCGAAAAGAGCCGAGGAGTATATGTCCATCGGCCGCATGGCGGGGCGCTTCATTGAGTGCAACTTTTTTACCGCCCAGGCGACTGAAGCCTGGAAAAGGGCGCTGACCAGACATGTCGCTGGCGAATATAATGCATTTACCGTTTTTTTTAACAAGGAACTCGATATTGCCGAAGCCCTGCGGCCGACTTTCAAAATATTCCTGGAGGCACATCATGATATGCCGGCTTCGGTCGAAAGGATTTTCCCCCAGGCCGATGCAGCCTATCTTTGGGACAACAACGAGAGAGACGCAACGCCGGTGATCATTGCGCGCTGCAAAAAAGGCGAAACGATCGAAATTATCGATAAAGTCGGGTGGGATAAGTTTCAATACAAGAGGGAAATCGATATCTATGCACAGTTCGAAGTGCTGGGCAGTCAAGTGGAAGAATACCAGGGGAAACCAAGAACTTTGTTTAATATCAGATATAACAACCTGATCCGTGGCAAATCCGACAAAGTCTTCATACTGTAGTCTGTGCCGGGAGCCGGGTGATATCCCATGACAGCTGCCACCGATCCATTCATACTGACCGTGCTGGCTGCGGCGATCTTCGCCGTGGCCGTGCTTTACGCCAGCGTCGGCCATGGCGGTGCTTCGGGGTATCTCGCGGTCATGGCTCTGTTCGGTCTGGCACCGGCAACCCTCAAACCGACCGCCCTGCTGCTCAACATCCTGGTTGCCGGCATCGCCCTGACGGCCTTCGGCCGGGCCGGGCATTTCCGCTGGCGGTTGTTCTGGCCCTTCGCCGTCACCTCGATCCCCGCCAGCTTTCTCGGCGGAGCGCTGAGCCTGCCGCCGGATCTCTACCGGCCGCTGCTCGGCGCCATCCTGCTTTTCTCCGCCGTGCGCCTGCTGCTGCGCCGGGCAGCCGAGTCGGACCAGACCTGTCGTGATGTGCCGGTTGTCATCGCCCTGCTCGCCGGCGCGCTGCTCGGCCTGCTGTCCGGTTTGACCGGGGTCGGCGGCGGGATCTTCCTCAGCCCGCTCCTGCTCTTTTTCGGGTGGGCCACGGTTCGTGAAACCGCCGCGGTGGCGGCGCTGTTCATCATGGCCAATTCGGCAGCCGGGCTGCTGGGCCATCTTGGCAGCCTGCAGGCAGTCCCGGCCTTTGCGCTGTTGCTCGCCGTGGCCGCCGGCGCCGGCGGCCAGGGCGGGGCGCTGCTCGGCAGCCGGCGCCTGCCACCTGCCGCCATAGCACAGCTGCTGGCCGCGGTCTTGACGATTGCCG
The DNA here is from genome assembly GCA_012026975.1 of Desulfuromonas sp. Lineage (GTDB taxonomy): Bacteria > Desulfobacterota > Desulfuromonadia > Desulfuromonadales > BM103 > VAUL01. The sequence goes on from VEPG01000069.1 coordinate 27,291, forward strand.
GGATCAAGCTGATACTTCTCTGAAACAACGTCTTCGGGAGCTCCATGCCGCAATCACCACAAGATCACTGGCCGGATGTCGCCGGCGCCCTGCTCGCCGGGGGGCGCGGCACGCGCATGGGTGGCGACAAGGCAACGTTGAAGCTGGCCGGCGTGCCGCTTTGGCAGTGCGGCGAACGGGTTTTGTCCAATCTGTTCAGTCACGTGTTCATTGCCGGCGCTCGGCCCGATCTGGCCACCCCCGAGCGCCCGAGTTACCCCGACACTCATCCCGGCAGTGCCCTGGGCGGACTGGCCACGGCGTTGGCCCATGCCGGTCGCGACTGGGTTTGCGTCCTCCCCTGCGACCTGCCATACCCGTCGGCGGCCCTGCTGACTACCCTGCTCGCCAACCGGGACGGTGTGCAGGCCGTGGTGCCGCGCACCCCGCGCGGCTGCGAGCCGCTGATCGCCTGCTATTATCGCAGCTGCCTCCCCGTCGTCAGGGAGCAGCTGGAGCGGGGCAGCCTGCGTCTGACCGACCTGCTCGCTCGGCTGAACACCCGCTTCCTGGAGCCGGAACGGCTTCCGGCCGGATGGCGGCGGGCGCTGCGCAACCTGAACACGCCGGCCGACCTGGCCAATCTGCAGCGGATTCCGCCGGCGGTCACCTTCGTGGCGCGCAGCGGCACCGGCAAAACCACCCTGCTGGAGAAATTGATCCATGAACTGGTGCGACGCGGCTGGACCGTTGGCGCCCTCAAGCATGATGCTCACCGCTTCGAGATCGACCATGAAGGGAAGGACAGCTGGCGGCTGACCCAAGCCGGTGCGAGCGTGACCGCCATCAGTTCGCCGGCCAAAAGTGCGGTCATTCGCCGGCATGATCTGGAACCGACCGTCGAAGCGCTGCTGGCGGAATTCATCGGCATGGACCTGGTCCTGACCGAGGGGTTCAAACGCAGCCGCCTGCCTAAAATCGAGGTGCATCGGACAGCCCTGGATGTCCCGCTGCTGTGTCGCGGTGAGTTTCATGACCCGACACTGGTGGCGGTGGCAAGCGATGTACAGCTGGCTGTCGATGTGCCGGTCTTCGGTTTGGCGGAGATCGACCGCCTTGCCGATTTCCTTGAACGGAACTTTCTCGACCCTGCGTTTGACAATTCATTGCCGGCATGACCGGATCGATTCCCTGGAGGTGCGGATGATTAGCTATCAGGAAGCTTTACAGTTGGTTCTCGACCGGATCCGGCCGCTGCCGCCGGTCGAGGTGCCACTTGAGCAGGCGGGCGGACTGGTGCTGGCCGAGACCGTTGCCGCCCGCTGGGATATGCCGCCGGCCGACAACTCGGCCATGGACGGCTTTGCCTTCGCCTGGAGAGAAATGCGGGCGGAGGAGGAGTTGACTGTGATCGGCAGCGTCTATGCCGGCGCCTGCTGGAACGGGGCGATCGGTCCGGGTGAGGCGATCCGGATCATGACCGGCTCGCCGCTGCCGGTCGGATGCGACTCAGTGGTACCGCTCGAAGACGTGGTCGCGACCGGTGACGGCATCCGGTTGCCGGCCCTGGTAAAAAAAGGGCAGCATGTACGTCGGCAGGGTGAGGAATTCCACGATGGCGAACGGCTGCTGGAGGCAGGCACGCCACTTTGGGCTGGGGAGATCGGCCTGCTGGCCGCCGCCGGCATTGCCCGGGTGCGGGTGCACCCCGCGCCGCGAGCCGCGCTCCTTTCCACCGGCGACGAGCTGGTTGAACTGGGACAGACGCCGGGACCGGGGCAGATCGTCAACTCCAACCTCTATCTGCTCTCCTCCCGCCTGCGCGAGGAGGGATGCGCCGTTCTCCCCCTGGGTTTGTGCCGGGACGAGCCGGCGGCCCTGGCCCGCCACCTGGCCGCAGGCGAGCAGGCCGACCTGATTCTCTCCACCGGCGGGGTCTCGGTCGGCGATCGCGACTACCTGCGTGAAGCTCTTGCCACCCGAGATTTTGAAACAGTCTTCTGGAAAGTGGCTATCAAGCCGGGGAAACCGGTACTTTTCGGTCTGTTCAACGGCCTGCCGGTCTTCGGCCTGCCGGGCAATCCGGCCGCGGCCGCGGCCACCTTCGAATTGTTCGTGCGCCCGGCGCTGCGCCGCCTGGCCGGTTTTTCAACGGTGGGTCCGCCGCGCCTGAATGCAATTCTCGACATGGAAATCCGTGGAGACGCGAAGCGTGAATGCTTCCTTTGGGGGCACATCGACGAGATCGATGGCCGCAGGATGTTCCATCCCTCGCCCCGTCAGGGCTCGGGGCAGAACCGCAGCCTGCAGGGGGCGAGGGCGATGCTCCCCGTGCCGGCCGGGTGTGATGTGATCCAGGCTGGAAGAGACGTCGAGGTGATGATGATCCGCTATTGACGGCGGCCCAATACCGAAAGTCTTATTGAGCGCTGCATCGCTTGGGTTGCTGAGTTTATCTGTTAAAATGGCAATGAACATGATCGCCACGGGGAGATGGAACATGCGATACATGGCCGCGGTGTTGCTGATTTCCGTAATTCCGATGATCTCTGCCTGCAACTCACGGGAGCAATCTCCCGGCAAGCCGGCCGACGCGAACGCTTCAGCGGCAAAGAGCACTCCGGTTCCCGACGTCGTTGTCCTTGAAACAAGTCAAGGGAAGGTCACCCTTCCTCATCTTGCTCACGCCAAAAAGTTCCACTGCAATACGTGTCACAGCGAAGTTGAACCGGGCAAGATCGCCTGGGATATGAAAACGGCTCACGCCTATTGTCGGGATTGTCACCGATCGAAGGGGTCTGGGCCGTCAACCTGCGCGGGATGCCATAAGAAGTAACCTTGTCTAACGGTCTCTTCTTCTTTATCAACGGTTGCCGAGAGTAAATGATTCTGATAAGTTCAGAGTCATGAACCTCTCCGTAATCCTCAAGAGCATCCCTCTGTTTGCCGGCCTCGGCGAGGCCGATCTCGATGCTTTGCAGCAGATTGCCCGGGTTCGCGACTACCAGCGGGGAGAACTGCTCTTCTCCGACGGCGAGAAGGCGGAAGGGTTCTTCGTCGTACTCGACGGCAAGGTCAAGGTCTACAAGCTGTCCAGCGAGGGGAAGGAGCGCATCCTGCACATCGTTCACCCAGGCGGGACCTTTGCCGAGGCGGCGATCTTCGGCAACGGGCTTTATCCGGCCTATGCTGAGCCGCTGCTGGCCAGCCGCCTGCTGTTCATCCCCAAGGACGGATTCCTGCAGCTGCTGGCGTCCAACGGGCGGATCGCCATCAACATGATTGCCGGCCTCTCGCGGTTCCTGCGGCAGTTCGCGCAGCAGGTCGAAGAGCTGACCTTCAAGGATGTGCCGTCGCGCCTGGCCCGCTACCTGCTCGATCTCTCCAAGGGGAAACGGATGACGGTGGAGCTGCCGATCTCCAAGAGCCAGCTCGCGTCCAACCTCGGCACCGTCAGCGAAACCTTCTCCCGCACCCTGCGCAAGCTGTCCGATGACGACTTGATCCGCGTGAACGGCAAGCGCATCGAAATCCTCGATATCGAACGGCTCGAAGAACTCGCGGAAAAATGCAAGGAAGCCTGATTTCTTTCGTCAACCCGTATGAAAGCCGCCTGTTACCGCAGGCGGTTTTTTTGTGCCCTTGATGCGGGTCAAGACGAGCTGCCCGGTTCTGCGTTAAGATCAAGACATGAAGCAACGGAACCAGCCGACACAAGCGCTGACGCACCGGGAAGCCAAGGATCTCAAGATCCTGGCGCTGTTCACCTCGGTCTACTGCCGGGCTCATCATGACGGGCCGTGGACGGCCCCGGTGGCGGCCGATCCGGAGTTGCGCCGGCTGCCGTTGCGCAAATATCCGGTCTGCGCCGACTGTGCCGGATTTCTCGGTTATGCCTTTGAACGTCGCCTGCGCTGCCCGCTCGAGGAAAAACCGTCCTGCAAGCACTGCCCGGTGCATTGCTACAAGCCCGGTCACCGCGAAAAGGTTCGCGAGATCATGCGCTTTTCCGGGCAGTACCTGATCAGGCGCGGACGCCTCGACCTGCTCTGGCATTATCTGTTCTGAGTTTTGACGGCGGTCAAGGTGAGGCTGCGATAAAGCGGGTAGGGTAGGCGCAGTTCAAACAAAGGAGATAAATCATGATCCGTAAAGTCGTGAAGATCGATGAAGATAAATGCAACGGCTGTGGTTTGTGCGTGCCGGCGTGTGCCGAAGGTGCCATCCAGATCATCGACGGCAAGGCCAGGCTGCTCGCCGACAATCTTTGTGACGGCCTCGGCGCCTGTCTTGGCGACTGCCCGGAGGATGCCATCACCATCGAAGAGCGCGAGGCCGAGGAATTTGACGAAGTTGCCGTGGATGCCCATCTCAAGAAGGCCGGCGGTCCGGCGACGGCCCATGCGCCGCAGGCCGCGCCAGCGCATCACGGTGGTGGCTGCCCGTCCGCCCAGGTACGCAGCTTCGCCGCACCGGCCGGCGGAGGCTGTCCTTCTGCCCGCCTGATGAGCATCGAGCGGCCGGTTGAGGAAGCTCGTCCCGCCTCGGCCCCGGCCCAGTCCCGCCTGGCCCAGTGGCCGGTACAGCTGCACCTGGTGCCGCCGACTGCGCCGTTTCTGCGCGAGGCCGATGTGCTCCTGGCCGCCGACTGCGCACCGTTTGCCTATGCGAACTTCCATGAGGATCTGCTGCAGGGGAAGGCGCTGCTGATCGCCTGCCCGAAGTTGGACAATACCGCTCCCTATCTGGACAAGCTGACGGCGATGATTCAGCAGAGCCAGATCAAAAGCCTGACCGTGGTGCACATGGAGGTGCCGTGCTGTTCCGGCCTGATCCAGTTGGCCCGCCAGGCGATTGCCAACAGCGGCCGGGAGATCCCGCTGGAAACAGTGCGCATCGGCATTCGCGGAGATAAACAATAGTATTGGGTGCCGAGCACTGAGTGCTGAGTCAGGTCAATTCCCAGGTTGACAGCCGGCGTCGATGTTGCTATATAAATCTACCCATTCATGGGCGATTAGCTCAGCGGGAGAGCGCTCGCCTCACACGCGAGAAGTCACTGGTTCAATCCCAGTATCGCCCACCAAGAAACACCAAGGGATCCGGCAAGCTGCCGGATCCCTTTTGCTTTCCCCCGTTGCCCTGGCGTTTCCTTGTCAGTGGTCGCTATCTTTCGGGCCGTGGTTCAGATAGCGGTAGAACATCGGGAAGCTGACGAAGAAAGCCAGGCAGATCAGGTACTCGACCCCTTTGATGTACTGGTAGAAGTCGACCAGCGTGTAGACCTGATGAAATTCGCCGATCCGAGTGAGCAGCTCGTTCATGACGTCACCCCCTTAGCTGTTCGATCCGGCCTTGGTTTCCGGGCGATGGATCAATCCCTTGATGAAACCGATCAGCAGCATCACCGAAGGCGCCAGCTGGGCAACCACGAGCAGCGCGCAGAAGGCCAGGGAGATACCGCTCAGCAACCCGCTCGAATAGGTTTTGGCCGTATCGCCCGCGAATGACGGGACACTGGAGAGCAGGGCGCTGGCTGTTGCCA
>VEPG01000044.1 GCA_012026975.1 Desulfuromonas sp.
CCGCGGGGCACCGGCGGGGCCGTTGATGGGGGCGATGACGTTGCCGAGCACGTCGGTGCGCAGTCCGTCGGCGACTCCGTCCAGCGCACGGCGGATCACCCGCTGCGCCGGCTGCTCGAACCCCGACGGGCTCGGCGCTTCGACGAGTTCCTTGAAGAATTGGAAATCCTGGTCAGTCATTATTTGTCCATTGAATGTTTATGTAAGGGCAGGCCCGTGTGCCTGCCCAGGGCGGCCACATGGGGCCGCCCCTACGCAAAACCGTCTTACCGCCCCAGCGCCTTTGCCACCAGTTCCCCGGAATTCCGTCGGCACTGCTCAAATTGCTCTTCGCTCAGACCGGCGCCGAGCGCGACCTTGCGCGCCAGTTCCAGCGGCACCAGGTCGCCGGGGGCGTGGGCATCGGAGTTGACCACCAGCTTTGCCCCGTTGGCCAGAGCAACGCGGGCGACGTGGCCGTTGCTGAGGGAGTGGCCCTTGCGTGCCGACAACTCCAGACAGATGCCGCGCCGGGCCGCCAGTTGCGCATCCTCGGCGGTGATCAGCCCAGGATGCGAGAGGATGTCGATATCGGCCTCCAGCGCCGCCCGGTTGGTTCCCGGCGCCACCGGTTCGACCAGCGTCTCGCCGTGGCAGACGATGATCTGTGCCCCGAAGGCCCGCGCTTCGGCGGCAGCCGCGGCAATCTCCGTCGGGGGGATGTGGGTCAGTTCGATCCCGGCCAGCACCGTCAGCCCCCAGGCCTGGCCAAGATCACCGGCCACCCGCAGGACGCGCGGGATGACCAGGTCAAACATGGAGCGGTCGGCGTGGTCGGTGATGGCAATCGCCCGGTAACCGGCCTGGGCCGCGCGGCGGGTCAGCTCCGCCGGAATCAGCTCACCGTCGCTGAAAAGAGAATGCGTGTGCAGATCAATCATCGGAATACTCCTTCCAAGGGCGCATGGCGATGCGCCCCTACAAAAACCACATTCATTTTTCAGCCACCCTGGGCAGGCACATGGGCCTGCCCCTACACCAACTCGCCCAATTGCGAGTTGCGGTACGATTTCGTGACCCTGACCGGCACCAGTTTCCCGACCAGTTCCGGCGGGCCGCTGAAGTTGACGATCCGATTCCAGGTGGTGCGACCGAACAGCTGCCCCCTCCCCTGCCTGCTCTCCCCTTCAACCAGCACTTCACGCAATTGGCCGACATCCCGCGCCCAGGACTGCTTGCTGATTTCGTTCTGCAGGACCAGCATCCGGTCGAAACGCTCCTGCTTGACTGCCGCCGGCGTGTCGTCCGCCAGTTCCGCGGCCCGGGTGCCGCGCCGCGGCGAAAAGAGAAACGAGTAGATCTCGGCGTAGCGCACTTCTTCCAGCAGCGTCATGGTGTCGCTGAAATCGGCCCCGGTCTCGCCGGGGAAACCGACAATGATGTCGGTGGTCAGGCGGATCTCGGGACAAGCCTGCTTCAGCTTGGCAACCAGGCCAAGGTAGTGCTGCCGGTCGTAGCCGCGGTTCATCTCCCCGAGGATTGCGTCGTTGCCGCTCTGTACCGGCAGGTGCAGGTGCTTGCACAGCTTGTCGATGTCACCGAAACAGGCGATCAACTCTTCGGAAAGATCCTTGGGGTGCGAGGTGGTGAAGCGGATGCGGGCAATGCCGTCGACCGCCGCGACCTGACGCAGCAACCCGGCGAAATCCGTCTCCCCGCTGACACCGACCCCATAGGAGTTGACGTTCTGGCCGATCAGGGTAATCTCGCGCACCCCCTGCGCCGCCAGGTCGCGCACTTCGGCGAGAACCTCAGCACTGGGGCGGCTGATCTCGCGACCGCGCACGATCGGCACCACGCAGAAACTGCAGAAGTTGTCGCACCCCTGCATGACCGTGACGAAGCGACTGACCGCCTCACTGCCGATGCGGTTGGGGAAGAGTTGCAGACGCGTCTCGCGATCGAGGAAATCGATGGCGGCCGCCTTGCCGCGCCGCACCTCAATGGCGTCGACCAGTTCCGGCAGGCGGTGGACGTTGTGGGTGCCGAAAACCAGGTCAAGATAGGGAAATTCCTTCAGCAGTTGCTCACCTTCCTGTTGGGCCACGCACCCGCCCAGGCCGATGATCAACGAGGGGTCGGCATCCTTGAGCGGCTTGAAACGACCGAGGTGACCGTAGGCCTTGCGTACCGCCTTGTCGCGCACGGCACAGGTGTTGAGCAGCAGCAACTGCGCTTGCTGCGCCTGCTCCACCTGCCGGTAGCCGATGCCGTCGAGAAGATCGACGATTCGTTCGGAATCGACCACGTTCATTTGGCAGCCGAAGGTTTCGAGATAAAAAGTTTTGTTCATTTCGCCTTGATTGCCTTCTCCAGCAGTTCCGCCGGTCGGCGCGGGTATTCGATGCAGTGCATGATCAGCACCGGGTCACCCTCGCCGCCCCGGACCTGCAGGGTGCCCAACTCCTCGCCGTGCGGCTGCAGGCGAAACCAGGTGATCCGTTCCAGTGGCAACGAGACTTCGCGCATCCGCCAAAGACCGCGGCGAAGAAGCAGCCGCTGGTCGGTAATGGCATAGGCGACACGATCCCATTCGAGGCGGGCGGCAACCAGTTGGCCGCACGCCAGCCACAGGGCATAACCGAGGAACGGCAACGGTATCCATGCCAGCCACGGCCACCCTTGCTCGGCGGCCTGCTGCACCCCCAGCACCATCCAGAACCCGCAGGTGGCGGTCAGCACCAGACCGAACAGCGCATGGCGCCACTGGCGGAAGGTATAGCAGCGCGGTGCGGGACGGCCTTCCCATTGCAGGAGTTCATCGGCCTGCAACGATGGCCAGGAGATCGGCGTGGTCCGGTTGTCTGTGTCCATAAACATGTTATGTTAGGCGAAAGGAACCTCTTCTGGCAAGGTGAAGGTTGCATTTTATCGGCGAGAGAGTATTATTAGCGGCCCCGAAAACCTTAGAAAGAAGAAGATCATGGCCGAAAACATTCGCAACATCGCTATCATCGCCCACGTCGATCACGGCAAGACCACCCTGGTCGACGCCATGCTCCGCCAATCGGGCGTCTTCCGAGAAAACCAGATGATCACCGAGCGGGTGATGGACAGCAACGACATCGAGAAGGAGCGTGGCATCACCATCCTCTCCAAGAACCTGTCGATCCACATTGACGAGTTGAAGATCAACATCGTCGACACCCCCGGCCATGCCGACTTCGGCGGCGAGGTCGAGCGCGTGCTGAAAATGGTCGACTCGGTGCTGCTGCTGGTCGACGCCTTCGACGGTCCAATGCCGCAGACCCGCTTCGTTTTGAAAAAATCCCTCGACCTCGGTATCCGCCCGATCGTGGTGATCAACAAAATCGACCGTCCCGGCGCCCGCCCGGAATGGGCCGTCGACCAGGTTTTTGACCTGTTCTGCGAGCTGAATGCCGACGAGAACCAGCTTGACTTCCCGGTCGTCTACACCAGTGCCAAGCAGGGTTACGCCAAGCGCACCCTGGAGGAACCGGCGGTTGGCATGCAGCCGCTGTTTCAGATGATCCGCGAGCGGGTCGCCCCGCCGGTGGTCGACCCCGACGGTCCCTTCCAGATGCTGGTGGCCAGCATTGCCTACAACGACTACATCGGCCGCATCGCCACCGGCAAGGTCTTTTCCGGCAAGGTCAAAACCGGCGAGACTGTCGCCCTGGTCCAGCGCGACGGCACGGTCAGCAGGGGGCGGATTACCAAGTTGCTCGGCTACGAGGGGCTCAAGCAGACCGAAGTCGAGGAGGCCATTGCCGGTGACATCGTGACCGTGGCCGGTTTCGACGAGGTCGGCATCGGCGAAACCTTCGCCGCCGCCAGCAACCCGGTAGCGATCCCCTACGTCTCCATCGACGAGCCGACCCTGTCGATGAACTTCATCGTCAACTCCTCCCCCTTTGCCGGGCGCGAAGGAAAGCTGGTTACTTCCCGCAACATCCGCGAGCGCCTGCAGAAGGAACTGCGCACCAACGTGTCGCTGCGCGTCGAGGATACGGACAACACCGATACCTTCAAGGTTTCCGGACGCGGTGAACTGCATCTGTCGATTCTCATCGAGAACATGCGCCGCGAGGGCTATGAACTGGCGGTTTCCAAACCCGAGGTCATCAGCCGCGAGATCGACGGCGCCAAATGCGAACCGATGGAATATCTGGTCATCGACGTCCCCGAAGAGCATCAGGGGACAGTGATCGAGAAACTCGGGCCGCGCCGGGCCGAAATGGTTTCTCTGCACCCGATGGACGGCGTCAACCGCCTCGAATTCCTCATTCCCGCGCGCGGCCTGATCGGCTTCCGCACCGAGTTTCTCACCGATACCCGCGGCACCGGGGTGATGACCCATACCTTCCACGACTACGCCCCCTGGAAGGGGCCGATCCCGGGCCGCAAGAACGGCGTGCTGATCGCCATGGAGGCGTGCGAAACCGTGGCCTACGGCTTGTTCAATCTGCAGGAACGCGGCATCCTCTTCGTCGGCCCCGGCATCGAGGTTTACGAGGGAATGATCGTCGGTCAGCACGCCAAGGAGAACGACCTGGTGGTGAATGTCGGCAAGGGGAAGAAGCTCACCAACATGCGCGCCTCCGGTTCCGACGAGAACGTGCGCCTCACCCCGCCGCGCATCCTGACTCTGGAGCAGGCGCTGGAATTCATCGACGACGACGAACTGGTCGAGGTCACACCTAAATCAATCCGCCTGCGCAAGCGTTATCTCGACGAAAACGAGCGCAAACGCGCGGAAAAAAAGAAAAACTAGCAAAATGTCGGTTGATTTCCATTTTGCTAAATAATTTTAAGTAGTTACCATTGATCAATGAGGCAGGAGCAGAACGATGGTTCTGCTCCTAATCCAAAAATCAATCTGCTGAGCAAAACAAGAGTAGCCGTAACTACTTGATTTTTTTAAATTATTTTATTGACTGCCGGCCGGTGGCGCGGTTATCTTTGTGGTGACGAACGGGAATTTATCCCGGATCGATGCTGCAAGGAGTCAAACCATGACCTGCCCGAGTTGTAACGAGACCAACCATATCGAAAATGACGCCCGTGCCGACGGCTTTGCCGCCAATCTTCGGGAGTGCGGGATCTGCGGCACCACCTGGACCACCCGCAACAACAAAACCCAGGTTCTTCAAGGCGTGACCCATCAACACGGTCTCAACACCAACGAGTGCCCGATCTGCCACAGCGTCAACCGCGTCCAGATCGATATCCATGCCGATGGTTTTGCCCGCAACCTGGAAGAGTGCGGCGTTTGCGGTGCACTGTGGTCCCAGGACGGCAGGAAAACCCGCCTTGTTCACGGCGCCACCTGGGCCGCCTGATTCAACGACCCGTCTAGCGGGTAACCTGAACCGATAAAAACCGACCTTTGGGACAATTTCCCGGGGTCGGTTTTTCTTGTATATTTTGCCGTCGGCCACTATCATGACGGTGTTTGCTATTCATTTCGTTTACCCCCGTCAACATTGCAGGAGGCTCCGTGGAAAGAGAGCTCAGCGCCCACGAAAAGCAGGTGTTGCTGGCGATCGCCCGGCAGGCGATTGTCCAGGGCGTTCACACCGGTGACGAGTATATCGAACCACGCGAGGAGAAGACCCTCAACCAGCGCAACGGCTGCTTCGTCACGATCAAGCAGCATGGCAAGCTACGCGGCTGTATCGGCAATTTCCAGTCGGAACTGCCACTGTTCCGGGAAGTAGCCCGCATGGCACTTGCTTCGGCCACCCACGATCCACGCTTCTACCCGATGAAGGAAGCCGACCTCGAGTCATTTTCCGTTGAGATTTCAGTACTCTCGCCCCTGCGCAAAGTCGACGGCACCGATGAAATCGAAGTTGGCAAACACGGCATCTACATCGAGAAGGGCTACTATCGCGGTGTGCTGCTCCCCCAAGTGGCGACCGAGCACGGCTGGGATCGCGCGACCTTCCTGAAACAAACCTGTGTCAAGGCCGGACTGCCGACCAACGCATGGGAAGCGGAAGATGCCGAAATTTACGTTTTCAGCGCCCAGGTGTTCGGCGAAAACGACGGCTGAAGCCAGTAGCAAATCTCGCCGGACTTCTCCGCCTGCTCTCCCCCAAATACTCGACGGAAGCCCACCGACAGCGTCTACTTTCGCTGTTCCACAACCAGTTTGCGACACACGGGTATCTATTCTAGTGAATACAGGATAGAATGGGATATCCGTGCCCGCAGATTTCAGTGATCTCCCGGGTGACCATCAGCCACGTTCTGGCAATTTGACACAAGGGAGTCCAGCCATGAGTAGCAAGATACCTGCAATCGGCGACCCGATTCAGGCCCGTTGCACGAAATGCCGCAAAATCACCGGCCACACTATTGTTGCCATGGTTGAAAATTTGCCGACCGAGGTGCAGTGCGGCAAATGTCAGCATACATCGGCCGCCAGAAAACCGGTTGACCGTCGTCCCGTTGATCCAAAAAAATCGGCACGCGAGGAGTGGGCCAATTTACGGCCTGATATGGACACCTCCCGGGCTGCAGACTACTGCATGACCTCCGCCTACAAAGTCAAATCCCTGGTAAACCATCCGGTTTTCGGCCTCGGTCTGGTGCAGCGCCTGGCCGGTCTCCAGAAAATGGTGGTCCTGTTTGCCGACGGCGAGAAAGTCATGCGCTGCAAATAGCCCCCATAACCGTCAACAACCGGGATCTCACATCGACAGCAACCACTCACGAGAGACGATGATGGCAAATTGCGCCATGTGTGAAGAGCAGGCGAAGAAGGTCCGTAGCGGCAAGCCTCATCAATATCTGGACAAGACCGATGCGCCGCGCCTTTTTAAGGGGGCGCAATCCCGCGGCTTCGAAGAGCAGGACTACCAATGCCGGGTTTGCCAGGCAAAGTTCACCTACAGCACCAACCGCAACGATCTAACCTGGACACTGTGGCAGGGTTGACGAAACCGCGGCCGGTTGTTCGCATCAAAAGAGCCCCCGTCGGATATGCCGACGGGGGCTCTTGCCTTGCAACTGTCTTCTTAAGCCTTATCTACTCGAGGCAGGTTCCATCCTCAAGGTCAATTGTCGGCTGCGCCGAAGCCTCGTTGCTGTACGGGGATTTGGCGTCACCACGGAATGGCCGGACGCGGTACGTGTAAAGCTGCTCCGGTTCTATGCCGACTCTGTCAATATACCTGGTCGCGTTGGCAGGCACCTCCCCGGTCTTGATGAACCGCCCGTTCCAGACCATGACCTCGATTTCGTAGCCGTCTTCATCTTCGCCCAGATCGGTCCACTTCAACTCGATCATCCGCCTCGTCAGTGGTGTGGCCGTCAATCCCGTAGCCGGTTGCGGAGCCGGTGCCATGGATACCGGGGCACTGAAATCGGTCGTCCAGGGATGGAAAG
>VEPG01000030.1 GCA_012026975.1 Desulfuromonas sp.
TTTTGATGGCAACCGCTGCTGCCACAATCCAGCGTGGTGGGAATGTGGTTGGCCGGCTTGCCCTTGACGGTCTGGTTGGCGAACAGGGTATCGCTCGACCGGTGGCAGGTGCTGCAGGCCGTCGTGCCGATGACGCCATGATTCATCGACGATCCCTGCACCGATCGTAACCGCGCAAAACTGCTGAAATCATCCGCCACGCCGAAAGCATGGCAACTCTCGCAGGCCGCGGTGGTGGGTATGTGGTTGGTCGCCGCGTTCTTGCCCAGGGCTCCGGAGGCGGCGTAGCTGCCGGTTTCGTTGTGGCACAGCGCGCACTGACCGCTGATCCCCAAGCTCAGGTGATTCACCGTGCCATCGCGGAAGCTGATCGGCGTCGGCCACGCGGCTGTCACCGTCGCCTGGTGGCAGGCGTAGCAGTCGGCCGTCGGCAGGGTACCCAGGTTCGCCCCCGACACGCTGACGGTCACGTTGGGCGGGATGTGGTCGGCGATGGGTCCGCTCACTCCGGCATGCTTGCCGTCGTGGCAGGAATCGCAACGGGTGGTGCCGGGCACCACCGGCGGCACCATGGCGGCATGATTTTTGGCCTGGCCGAACGACTGGGTGGTGTGGCACTTTTCACAGGCATCCGGCGCCTTGCTGTCGATGTGGTCGTGCTGGTTGTTGGGGTCGTTGATCTTGCCGACGATCAGCATGTTGTTCTGGGTCGTGCCGGTATGGCAGGTGGCGCAGGGGTACGACGACTGCGCATTCTGGCCGCTGCCGGCGACCGTGAATCCGGAGTGATCCATAGCGGCGCCGACGAAGCTGGTAAAACCCTTGTGGCAGCGTTCGCAGGACAGGGTGCCGGGATTGGGAATATGGCTGGTGCCGGTGCTACCCGCCGTTTTGGGCCAGCTGCCGATGGCCGGCATGGCCTGGGCGCCGGAAGTGGAATAGGCAGAGACGTGACAGGTCGTACACTTCCCGGCCACGAACGACGACTGCCATGCGGAATTCTGGTGGTCGAACACCCCGCCCTTGAAGTTGTCGTAATTGCGGCCGTTGGCCCAGGATGCCTGGTGACAGGATTCGCAGCCCGCCCCGCTCGGTACCGGCATGTGGGCAAAGGTCTTGGCCGGACCGCTGGTGCCGGTCGCCTGGACCCCGTCGTGGCAGCTGGCGCAGCCGGACGGCGCGCCACTGAAGCTGTGATTCCACAGCCCACCCTTCCAGGACACGAAATTGCTGTCGATGGCCTTTTGGTGGCAGCTCGCGCACGGCGCCGTGGTGCCGACGTGCAGCACCTTCCCCGCGGCATCCGTATAGGAGTTCGGGGTCAGCTGAGCCGTGCCGAACCAGCTCTTGCCGTTGGCATGGCAGACCTCGCAGCCCTGGATGATATCCGCCGCCGGATGGTTGGTGGCGGTACCGCCAAAGCTACCGAATTGGGCCGAGCTGTGGCAGACCTCGCACGGCGGATCGGCCGCCAGGGTCTTGCTGTGGATCGCCGACCCCTTGCCGTCCGGGATGTGGGTGCCGGGCTTGCCCTTCACCGTCTGCTTGATGAACAGGGTATCGCCCGATGCCCTGTGGCAATCGGCGCAGCCACGGGTCGCTCCCAGCTTTTCGTGGCTCATCGTGTAAGTAGCAAAACTTGTGAAGTCGGTGGCGCTGTGGCAGTTCTCGCAGGCGCTACCCGCCGCACTATAAGCGACGCTGGATAGGGCGTTGGTGACAATGTTGAATACGCTGCCGTTGGTGACGACGTTGATGTGGCCCGCCGGCGTGGTGGATTTGACCACGCCCGCCTTCACATACTGGGTCGCCGCGCCATGACAGGTGGCGCAGCCGCTGCCGATGCCGCTGTGGTTCATCGTCCACTTGCTGAACGTCGTGGTGTCGCTGTGACACTGGGAACAGTCCTGCCCCGACCTCAAGGGAATATGATTGGGATCGGCGCTAACCCCCTTGGGCCGATAGTTGGCCGGCTGCTGGAAGGTGGCGCCGTGGCAGCTCGAACACTTTGAGGTATCGACCTTGCCGTGGTCCATCGCCGCTCCCGACCACAGAGCGCCGCTGAAAGGCGCGGCCGTTCCGGCCAGGGCATTGCGGTGGCACTGTTCGCAACTGCTGGCCGGCAGCACCGGAATATGAGCCGCCGTCCGCAGAGTTGCACCGTACACCCCGACCCCCGCGTGGCAACTGCCGCAATCCGTCTTGGTCGGGTGCGGATAACGTCCGTCACTCCAGCACTGATAGGCTCCGGTGACGCCGCTGGCGCAAAGGTGTGACGCCGATTTGGCCTGGTCATGACAGCCTGACTGGCTGCAATCCGCCGTGGTCGCCACGTGATTTACCACCGCGTTCTTGCCGCTCACCGACAATCCGCCGGCCCAGCTAGCGCCGCTGTGACAGCTGGCGCAGTTGGTAGTGACCTTGGCCGCTACGTGGTCGAACGCCGTATTGGCGAAGTTGCTGTAATCGGTTTTGGTCTTGTTGGCATGACAACCCGCGCTGCCGCAATCCGTGGAGGCTGGGACCGGGACATGATTGCCCGGCTTGCCCCTCACGATCTGGTTGGCGAAGCGGGTATCGACCTCCTTGTGACAGGTGTTGCAAGCGGTGCTGGTAGCCAGAACCCCGTGGTTCATGGGCGAGCCCTGGACCACCCGGAGCCGGGCAAAACTGGTGAAATCATCCGCCAGGCTGAAGGCGTGGCAGCTCTCGCAACTGGCGGTAGTCGGAATGTGGTTGGCCACTGCGTTCTTGCCCGGGGCGCCGGAAGATCCGTAGCTCCCGATATCGTCGTGGCACACCGAGCATTGCCCGGTGATCTTCAGCCCGAGGTGATCCACCGCGCCATTGCGGAAACTGACCGGCGTCGGCCAGGACGCCGTCACCGTAGCCTGGTGACAGGCATAACAATCCGCCGTCGGCAGTAATCCCAGATTGGCGCCGGAGACGCTGACTTTCACGTTAGGCGGGATGTGATTGGCCATCGGACCGCTCACGCCCGCATGCTTCCCGTCGTGACAGCCGGCACAGGCGGTCGTGCCCGGGACGACCGGCGGGTTGAAGGTGGCGTGGTCCTTGGCCTGGCCGAACGACTGGGTGGTGTGGCACTTTTCGCAGGCATCCGGCGCAGGAGGGTTGGTCGCGAGGTGATCCTGCTGGTTGTTGGGGTCATCGATCTTGCCCACGATCCGCAGGTTGTTCTGAGTCGTGCCGGTGTGGCAGGTGGCGCAAGGGAAGGACGACACCGCGTTTTGGCCGCTATCGCTCACCGTAAAACCGGAATGATCCATGACCGCGCCCGTGAAGCTCGTGAAACCCACGTGGCACTTCTCGCAGCTCAGATTGCCCGGATTGGGGATGTGGTCGGTGCCGCTGGAATTGGCCGCCTTGGGCCAGGTGCCTATGGCGGGCATCGCCTGGGCGCCTGAACTGGCGTAGGTACTGATGTGGCAATTGCTGCACTTGCCCAGCACAAAGGTCGATTGCCAGGCGGCATTCTGGTGGTCGAAGCGGCCACCCGCAAAGCTGTCGTAATTGCGGCCGCCGCTCCAGGAGGCCTGGTGGCAGTTCTCGCAGCCAGCGTTGGCCGGCAACGGCATGTGAACGAAGTTCTTGGCCGGACCTCCGATGCCGGTCGCCTTCACGCCGTCGTGGCAACTGGCGCAACCGCTGGGCGCGCCGGTGAAGGTATGGCTCCAGGATGCGCCGCTCCACGACGTGTAATTGCTGTCGACCGCCTTCTGATGGCAGCCCTTGCACGGCATGACGGTGGGAACGTGCAGTGAATTGCCGGCGGCGTCCTTGAACGACGACGGCGTCTTGGGTGTGGTGCCGTACCACGTGGAGCCATCCCCGTGGCAGCTTTCGCAGCCCTCGGTGATATCGGCAGCCGGGTGATTGGTCGCGGCGCCGCTGAAATTGCTGAACTTGGAAGCGCTGTGGCACACCTCGCAAGGTGGATCCGCCACCAGGGCACCGCTGCGGATGGGCGCCGACCGGCCATCCGGGATATGGGTCGCGGGCTTGCCCTTGACGGTCTGGCTGCCGAAGCGGGTATCGCTGGTCCGGTGGCAGGCGGCGCAGCCGCGGGTGACCCCCAGCTTCTCATGGCTCATGGAATAGGTCGCCACCCCGGTGTTGGGATCGATCCCGAAACTGGCGAAGTTGGTCGCGCTGTGGCAGTTCTCGCAGGCCCCGCCCGATACCGGATAGTTCACCGTGGCCAGGGTGTTGGTCGGCAAGTCGAACACGCTGGCATTGCTGTAGATATTGATGTGGCCCGCCGGCACGGTGGTCCTGACTGCTCCCGCCTTGACATAGTCGCTGTCGGCACCGTGGCACGAGGCGCAGCCCCCGCTGATGCCGGCGTGGTTCATCGCGGCCTTGGCAAAATCGGCCGTATCCTGGTGACAAACGGAACAATCCTGGCCGGCCTGAACCGGAATGTGGTTGGGAGCGGCAGGGACGCCGGTCGGGCGGTAATTGGGCGGCTGCTGGAAGGTCGCCCCGTGACAGGTGGAACATCGTCCGGTGTTCACAGCCGCATGATCCATGGCCGCACCGGCCCAGGATGTCGCGGTAAACGGCGCCACGCTGCCGATCAAGGCATTCTGGTGACAGAGTTCGCAGCCGCCACTGGCCAGTGGGATGTGCCCACTGCTGAGCTGGGTGGCCCCGATCGCCCCCTTGCCCGCATGACAGGCGCTGCAACCCGTCTTGGAGGTATGCAGGTAACCGCCATCGGACCAACATAGATAGGCGCCCACCGCGCCGGAAGCGCAAACGTGGGTGGCGTCGCGGGCCCGATCGTGACAGCCGGCCTGGCTGCAATCCAGCGAGCCGGTCGCCACGTGGTTGGCTATTGCATTCTGCCCCAAGGGCTTTTGGCTGCCCGCCCAGGTGGCGCCGCTGTGACAACTGGCGCAATGATCGACGATGCCGGCGGCCTGATGGTCGAGCACGGTAGACGCAAAATTACTGAAGTCGCCCTTGGCGTTATTGGCGTGGCAACCGCTGTTGCCGCAATCCAGCGTCGTCGGGATATGGTTGGAGGGTTTCCCCTTGACCGTCTGGTTGGCGAACCGGGTGTCGTGGTCCTGATGGCAGGTGGAACAGGCCACGGTGCCGATCACGGCGTGGTTCATCGCCGAACCCTGAACCGTCTTGACGTGGTTAAACCCCGTGAAGTCGGCTTCGCTGCTGCCGGCGTGGCAGGCTTCGCAGGAGGCCGTGGTCGTGATGTGATTCGCCACCGCGTTTTTGCCCAGCGCCCCGGAAGATGCGTAACTGCCGGTGTCGTTGTGGCACAGCGAACATTGGCCGGTAATGTTGAGCTGGAGGTGATCCAGGGTGCCGTCGCGGAAACTGACCGGGGTCGGCCAGGAGGCGGTCACCGTGGCCTGGTGACAGGCGTAGCAGTCCGCCGTCGGCAAAGCACCTAGATTCGCACCGGATACAGTGACACTGCTGTTGGGCGGAATGTGGTTGCTCAAAGGACCGGTGATACCGGCCTGCTTGCCGTCATGGCAACCGTCGCAACGGGTGGTACCGGGCACCACACCCACCGCTCCCGTTACCGGGTCCTTCAGCTGCGAATGATCCATCGCCTCGCCGAAGGATTCTGTGGTGTGACAACGCTGGCAGGCGTCGCCGGCATTGCTGTCCAGATGGTGCTTTTGATTGTTGGGGTCGTTGATCTGCCCCACGATCAGCATGTTGTTCTGGGTCGTGCCGGTATGGCAACGGGCGCAGGGCGGCGATGCTTTGGAACTGCTCCCGGAGCCGGTGACGGTAACTCCGGAGTGATCCATCTGGGCCCCGGCAAAGCTGGTGAATCCCTGATGGCAGTGTTCGCAGGACAGATCGCCCGGGTTGGGGATGTGATCGGTTCCAACGCTGTCCGCCGCCTTAGGCCAATCACCAACCGCCGGCATGGCGTAGGCGCGGTAGGGTTCGACCGCGAACCTGGCGTTATGGCAGCGCTCGCAATTACCGGAAACGCCGAGCGTTTCATGGTCCAAATCCCCGGTATTGGCCCAGGTTTGCGGCTTCGGCCAGCCATTGGCTGCACTCATGGCCTGCTGGTGGCAGACCTCGCAACTGGCATCGGGCATGTTGGCGGGGTTGGGGATATGGTTGGCGTCACGCCCCTGGGCCGACTTGTTGTCGTGACAGCCGCCCTGGGCACAACCACCGGTGGTACCGGTATGGTCGTACTCCACGGCGGTCCGGAAGCCACCTGGGATGGTGACGTCGCGGTGACAGTTTTCGCAGGCCCCCTGCTTGGGGTGCAAGCCGCCGTCGGCTTTTCTGTCGGGGCGTCCCCTTATTTCCTGACCCGCATGGGATTCGCCGTCGTGACAGTTGGCGCAGGGCACATTCACCTGACCGCCGTCGGCGCTGATCACGCCGGCCTTGACGTGGTCCATGGTCGCCCCGCTCCAGTCGGGAGCCACGAAGGGGAATTCGCCGATCACCGCATTCTGGTGACAAGCCAGGCAATCCGCATCGGTCGGCACGTGGTCGCGCGGCTTGCCCTTGGCGATCTTCTTGCTCGGGTCGTGGCAGATGACGCAGGGCTGGTTTTCGCGGACGATCTGCTCGTGGTCCATGGGCGGATTCTTCCAGCCGTCGGCCTCGTCCGCCTTGTCCGGGCTATGGCAGCGGGCGCAGGAATCGTCCGTGGGGACGTGCTTCTTCGGCTTGCCCAAGGCGCCGACCTTGCGGAAGCTGCCGTCGTGGCACAGCACGCAGTTCTCGAAGATTTCCGAGGCCCGGTGACTCATCCGGGCCGGCCTGAACTTGCGATTCGGGTCAATGTGACAGTTGCCGCAGGCGGCATTCTTGACAGCCGGGTCACCCGTCGGCTGGTCCAGGGGAATGTGGCCGGGCGGTGTCGGTGCACTGGTCGTCCCCTTGGCGATGACGCCGGCATGGCAACCGGCACAGCCACCGCTCCCGCCGGAACCGGCCAGCAGTTCCGGCGTATGGTTCATATCCCACTTGCGGAAGGTCTTGGCCGACGTGTGGCAGTCGGCGCAATTGCCGGCCAACGCGGCATCGATGTGATTCGGTGCGGCACCGTCCACACTCTTCCGGCCGGGCCAGTCCGGCGGGAACGGGGCATCGGCGATCCCCATCGGCGTCGCCCGATCCGCCAAGGGGCTGAAACTCCAATTTTCGGGGTTGTGACAGCTGCCGCAATCGCTGCGGCTCCAACCGCTCTTGCGATAGCTGATGCCCAGCACGGCATGCTGGCGCGGCCCCATGACCCCGGTCCGCCAATCGGCGAAGCGTTTCTTGATGGAGCCGGAATGACAGCGCTCGCAGGGGGCCGGAGTTGCGCCGTCCGCCATCAGCGTCGGGAAGTGGTTGTAACTGCCGTCCGGGCCACCCTGCCCCGCGGCACGATCGCCGTCGTGACAGTCCGCGCAATTCTTGCGAATTCCGTTATGGCCAAAGCTGCCCCCGACCCAGGACTCGAACGGCGCGGAACCGTTGTTGCCGTCCACGGTGGCAAGGTGACAGCGCTCGCAGGACTGCTTGCCGATGGCGATGTGTTCCGGGAATTGTTCGACGCCGGAGGCTAGGCTGCCGTCGTGGCAGGCCCGGCATTTCTTCTGGATACCGCT
Source organism: Desulfuromonas sp. (assembly GCA_012026975.1). Taxonomy (GTDB): domain Bacteria; phylum Desulfobacterota; class Desulfuromonadia; order Desulfuromonadales; family BM103; genus VAUL01. The sequence continues at coordinate 7,632 of VEPG01000030.1, forward strand.
GTGGTCCATGACCGCGCCGGACCAGGAGGCGAAGGGCAGCGGCGGCTGTTGATTGACGCCTGTATACGTGGCGCCATGACAAACGCCACAGTCCTGTTGGCCGACATTGGGGATATGACTATGACCCAGGCTGGCCTGGGCGTCGTCTACGGTCCAGGGGCGGTGTTCCAAGCGGCGGAACTTCTCGACGTGACAATGCGAACAGGATTGCGCGTCCACGCCCGAATGCAGTACCCCAAGATCGCTGACAACCGAACCTTTCCAGGTTCGCAGCGGGTCGGATGGATCGGGGCTGGAAAGCGAAGCCCATGGGGTGTGGCAGACCGAGCAATCCAGGTCGTCGGAACTGGGAATATGACCTGGCTTGGGCGCCTGCTTCTTGCTCTCGGCATCCCACTGGACGAATTGGCCGTTATGGCAGTCGTTGCAGTTGGAGACTATGCCTGTGTGGATCGCATCAAAAGAGACATTGCCGAAAGGATTGTCGGCTTTGGCCAACGCCGTATCGGCAAGAAACAGGCACAGGAATCCGAAGAACAGACTTGGCCCTAGACTTTTCCAGTTCATGCCGACGCCCCCGCGCCCAAAGAGATGGATCGATTTCCTCAATTCACATCCCTTTGCCCAACCGCTCTCCCGCAATCACGCCGAAGGACTGCCGAGGCAGTCCTTCCTTACATCGCAAAAAAAACCGCCGTGACAGCTTAGTTATCACGGCGAAATCAATCTTGCGCGGTCAGGCACCCGCGCGGGCACTCTAGAGACGAGGCCTAACCCTAACCGATCCGAGGCCGGCGAATTGAGAAACCGTCGACAGTTTTACCTCGCGCCCCATTAAAACCCGACGCGAACAGTCGGGCGACGGCGCAGGTACAGCCTCAGAAATTCCAGCGATAGCCGGCGCTGAAGAAATAGCCGGTGGTGTCGTTGCGATCGCGCACCAAGTGATCGCTCCATTCAAAACCGCCTTCGAGTTCGGTGCTCAACGACTTGAGAACGTTGTAAGTCATCCTCAGAGCCGGCCGGACCCGCACCATTTCACTGCCATTCCAGCCGCTGTACGCCGTGTAATAATCGACGCGCAAACGCGGGTCGACGCGCAACTGCTGATCGATGGGATAACGACCATCCATATACATGGAAATGATGTTGGGGCCCTTGTTGTTATTGTTGTCGTAGTAGCGCAGCCCCAGCGTCCAGATATCCCCGGGCGCGATCAATCCATTGCCGATCAACTGAGCGGAATAGGAAAACTGGTCGCCGGTCCCCATCATCAGGTTGCCCAGATTGGTCGCCAGAATTCCCGGAATATCCGCGCAGATATTGACCGGATTGCTACCGGACATATTGGACCACATGGCATCGGCATTGAGCTGAAGCTTATCGGCGACCGGAACGATACCGCCGATGGTGGCGGTCTTCAGATTGCCGGAAGTCTTGACAACCAGTTCCTGACGCCTTTGATTCAGCCGCGCCTCGCATGCCAGGCGGGCATTGAGCTCGAATATGCTCTCGGAACCGGTGGCCTGCGGAACGATTCCCGCAGCCTGCAGCACATAATCGAGATTGCTCGTCCCCAATATGGGTGTCCGGTGGTAATCGATGTTGGCGTGCAATATGGCACCGCCGTCAAAATTCCAATTCCCCCAGGCCTGCAAGATATTCAGTTCGCGGAACAGAATGTCGTAGTCGATCTGGGTGAATACCGGGTGCACCGGATGCTGGTAGCGCATCTCGCCGCCAATGGCCCGGCGATCGGTCCGATGGCTACGATTGTCGTCCTGGTTGATGATGTAGGCGTTTCCGGCCCAGTAATCCGCGAACGGCCCGAAGTCCAGACTCAGCCCATAAAACGACAGGTTGGGATCGCCGTTGGTGGCGCGGAACGGCCGCACCGGAAAACCGCCGACCATATTGACCTGAAACTGGGGGTGAAATTTATAGCTCAACAACCCCCCGTCGAATCGGCCCAGCACGCCGCCGGTACTGCGCGTCTGCCGACCCAGTCGGGTTGACAGCCCCGTCGGCCGATCGTTGAGATCCAGATAAAAATTGCTGACCCGGAATTGGTTATAGGTCTGCCGGTTGGTCTCGTCGTGATGAATGAAATCATCCCGGTAACGTCCATCAAAGCGGCCTCGCACGTCCATCCGATCAGTGCGAACGCGACCGTTCAAGCTGAAATTGTTCAACAGCAGCGAAGTATCCATGGTGGAATGATCCTGGTAATCCGAGATCATGCCGCCCTGATAGTAGTATTGCGAAATGGCGCCATTGAGTTCCCAGCGCTTGCCGGATTCGCCACCCACTTTTTCCTTGCCATTCTTCGCCAGTTTTTCCTTTTCCTTCTTGCTGGCGTTTTCAAGCCCGACAATACGCTGCTTGACGCGGTTGGCGCCCTCCCCCTTGGGAAACAGCACGAGAAACCGCTCGTATTCCTGCCGGGCGCGCCAACCCTGACCCAGCCGTTCGCGGGCCAGACCCAGCATCTCCACCGCTTCGGCTTTATTTTCCGGATCGCCGGTTTGTTCCACCTTCGAATAGAAATTTAAGGCAGCCGGCCAATCTTCCTTGATTACGGCTTGGCGCGCCAAATCCAGAGGAGTGGACGGTTTGGAAGCGGGATCGCCATTGCGGAAAGCTCCACCATTTTTCCTGGCTTCAGCCGGACGTTCGACCGGCGCCTCTGCTGCCACCACGGCCGGCTTGTCGGGATCGATCAATTCAACAGAAATACTGCGAAAATCACCGCCCGGCGTGACGCGGTAGCGCAAATCCTTGCGGAATCGCAGGGTCAAACGGGAACCGCCATCGGGGGTTTTGTCGTAGCTCAATTCGGAGAGAGGAATCGCAGGGTCTGGCGTCCACTTGACAACTTCCCGATCCGGGATGGTCGCGTCAATTCCGTTGGATGCCGTCGGCGAAAACCATATCTGCAAGGTATCCCCGACCGAACCCGGAATATGCCGGCTGTAATTGAGCGGAACGGTGAAATGGAAATTCAGCACGGGATTCTCCCCGCCGGATTCGGTGCTGACGTCATCCAATACCTGCAAGCCCGGAGCGGCCGCCGATGCAATCCCGGACAGCCACGGCAGCGGCCTGCTAGCCCGGTGCGGCCGCCTATGCAATCCCGTCCAGCCACGGCAGCGGCAATGCATAGAGCGCTCCCAGCATCGCCGGAAACACCATCCGCCGCACCCCAGTCATCCGAAGTATTCTTTTCATTTCAAACTCAATTCCCCAAACCGACCGCTCATACAAAACGCGCCGGATGATACGACACGAATATATTCGTTGCAAAACTCACATCAGTAACTCTTTGTCGTCGCAGCTCGACCTTGGAGGCATCTATGGAATTTCCGCCCATCAAAAACAAGCATCCCCTGAAATTATGCCGAACTAGTTTGGAAAGCCTATTCCAGTACACCCGCTCGCAGACGGACGCGCACCATTCTGGCCATGACAATCTCCGTCGTTGTCACACGATTTGCCACTTCCGTGATTCGATTTATTGTCTTTCGGACCGTAAGCCTTCCACGTATTGGTGCTCGCGGTGTTGCTGCCGGTCGCAGTATGACAGGCAATGCAACTGCCCGAGGGTAGCGGAGAAGTACCTTGGTGCCATGCCCCGCACGCAGGAGCCAGAACGGAAGGTCCTGAGACGTTCTGACCGTCCCAGGTCACCTGCTGCAATTTCCACAAAGCCGAATTCAGGGTAGCGCCCGTATAGGCGGTAATAGTCCCCGACTTGTAGTGGCAGGTTTCGCAGGCAGCCGCGCTGACATAAGTCAGGCTCGCGTGATTCGGCGAAGCCACACTCGGGAACCGGGTCGACCCGCCGGGATTGCTGGGTGGCGCTCCCATCGCCAGGTAGCCATCGTGGCAGCTCCTGCAATTGGTGGTAATGCCGCTGTGGCTCATGCCGGTTCCGGTACCAACCCAAGTGGTGAACAGCAAGGCGTTGCCGACGTGGCAGCGTTCACACCCCAAACTGGCAGGATTGGGAATGTGCCCCGCACCGTTCTTGCTGTCGGTAAACACCATCCCGGTAGGTCCCACGAACTTGCCGTTGACCGTCATGCCGTACATGGTCGTGCCGCTGGCGGTGTGGCAGGACACGCAGCCCGAGGTGACGTTGGTCACGTTGGCCCGATTGTGGAACTTGCCGTTGATCCAACTTACGTATCCGGCCGTCATGGACGCGCCGTGGCAGCTCCGGCAGTCGACGGCCGACGGCACATTGGTCGGGATGTGCTTGAGGCTCGGCACGTTTGCCGTCGTCTGCGGCACGACTCCGCCCTGGTAAGTCCTGGCGGTGCCGTGGCAGGCGTCGCAACGGTCCGTACCCGCCAGAATGCCGTGGTTCATCTTGGTGCCTGCCCAACCGGCAGCGGTGTAACGCTTGGCGGACGGATAGAAGGCGTTGGTGTGGCACTGGGCACAATCGGCCGTAGTGGGCAGGTGGACCGGATTGGTCGCCGACTTGCCGGCTTTCGGCGGTCCGTTGCTGCCATCATGGCAGCCCGAAACGGAGCAGTTCTTGGTCCGATAGCCGGTCGCATCGGTGCTGTCCTTGTGATCGAAACCGGCGCCGCCCCAACTGACGAAATCCACCATCGAGGTGCTGTGGCAGCCCTGGCAGTCGGCTCCGCCGGTGGCCTGGTGGTTGGTCGCCGCCGCGGTACTGGTGGGCTCGAAGCCCTGTGGCGTCGGCCCCTGGAACCGACGGGTATCCGGCGGCACCTTGGTCTTGTCGGCGTGGCAGCTGTTACAGGGCTGATTGGCGAAGTTGATACCCGTATGCTTCATGGTGGCGCCGCCCCATGCCTTGTAGGCGTTGGCGCCGCTGCCGTAGGACGCCACATGGCAGAGCGAACAGTCCTGGCTGGTGACGAGATGCGCCGGAGCGGTCGCCGACTTGCCGGCCCGCGGCGGTCCGTTGCTGCCGTCGTGGCAGCCCGAATTGCCACAGCCCGTGGCGACGCCCTTATGGTCGTAGCTGGCATTTTTCCAGTCGGCGTAGCTGGTCATCGATGCCGCGTGACAGGTCCGGCAATCTGCCGTCGTGGCCACGTGCGCCGGCGTCACCGCGGTGCGCGCCACACCTAGCCCTTTGAAGAAGCTGGCCTTGTTGGTCGGCTGATAGCCGCTAGGCTGGCCGAAGATGTTGCTATCGCCATGGCAGGTGCCGCAACCGGCGGTATCGACCCCGGAATGCTGGATTACCGCCGAACTCCACACGGTAAATTTGGCGATGGCCGGACTGGTGCTGCCTTTCAGCGAAACCACATGGCACAACTCGCAGCTGACGCCGGCCCTGACGGGGATATGGCCCGAGGTCTGGACCGTGGTGCCATACACGCCGGGACCGGTATGGCAGTTGCCGCAGGCGGTCGTCTCGGTGTGCGGGTAAAGGCCGTCGCCCCAGCATTGGAAAGCGCCGAAGGCGGTGGCGCAGGCGGTGGTCGCGGCAGTCCGGCCGCTAATGGCCTTGTCGTGGCAGCCGCTGGTGCTGCAGTCCTTGGTCGTAGCGATATGGCCGGTGACGGCGCCTTTGCCCTTCGGAGTCTCGTTGCCGGCCCAGGTCGCGCCGGTATGGCAACTGGCGCAATTGCTGGTCAAACCGGCCTTGGCGTGATCCAGGCTGGTATTGGCGAAATTGGCGTAGGCGCTGGTGTCACCCGCCGTAGCCTTGGCCTTGTTCTGATGGCATCCACTATTGCCACAATCCAGGAGGGTTGGAATGGGGAAGTGGTTTGCCGGCTTGCCCTTCACAGTCTGATTGGCGAAACGGGTGTCGCTGTTCCTGTGGCAGGTGTTGCAGGTTGCGGTGCCGATCACGCCATGATTCATCGCGGTGCCTTGCACCTGCCGAATCTGGGCGAAGTTGGCGAAATCCGCCGACACGGTGGATTTGTGGCAGTTTTCGCAGGACGCCGTAGTGGGTATGTGATTGGCCACGGCATTCATGCCTTGGGCGTTGGACGAGGCGTAGTAAGTCCCGGTGGCGTCGTGGCAGACGTTGCAATTGCCGGTGACGCCCAGCCCCAGATGATCGAAGGTGCCGGCGCTGAAGCTGGTGGGTACGGGCCACGGCGCGGCCTGGGTGGTGGCGCGATGGCAGCGATAGCAATCGGCCGCGATGGCCTGGCCCAGGCCCGGAGCGGTCGTGGCGGTGGGCTTGACCGTCGCGTTGGGCGGTATGTGGTTGGCCATCTTCCAGCCGGCTCCGCCGGTCTCCGCATGACAGCTGTCGCAGCGCGGGCTGACGCTGGTCGGGTTGCTGAACACGGCGGAATCCGGATAGGGCGCGGAGGGATTCTGCGCTCGATCCGCATGGTTGCTGGCTCCGCCAAAAGTCGCCATGCCGTGGCACTGTTGACACTCGGTCTGACGCACACCCGACTTCAGATGGTAGCTGTCGTTGGGGTAGTTGTTGTCATTGACCTGACCGACGATCAGCACACTGTTCTGGGTGGTTCCGGTATGACAGGTGGTACAAGCCGGCGAGGCCTTCGCTCCGGATGTCGCGATGGTCCCGGTGATGGCGACGCCGGAATGATCCATCTGGGCGCCAGTGAAACTGATGAAGTTCTTGTGGCACTTTTCGCAGGCCAGACTGCCGGGGTTGGGGATGTGGCTCGTGCCGGAGCTGCCGGCGGCCTTGGGCAGGGTCCAGACAGCCGTGCCGGGGTTGGGGTTGTGGCTCGTGCCGGAGCTGCCGGCGGCCTTGGGCCAGGTCCCGACAGCCGGCATCGCCGACGCGCCGGAAGTGGCATAGGTGCTGACGTGGCAGGTCACGCACTTGCCGGTCACGAAGCTGGCTTTCCACGCGGAATTCTCATGGTCGAAACGGCCGCCGGCGAAACTGTCGTAGTTGCGCGTGCCGCTCCAGGAAGCCTGGTGGCAGCTTTCGCAGCCGCTGCCGGTCGGCAGCGGAATATGGGCGAACGTCTTGGCCGGGCCGCTGGTACCGGTGGCCTTGCTGCCATCATGGCAACTGGCGCAGCCTGATGGCGCGCCGCTGAAGCTGTGCGTCCAGGTACCGCTACCCCAGGATGTGAAGCCGCTGTCGATCGCCTTCTGGTGACAGCTCAGGCAGGGTTCGGCGGTATCGACATGCAGCACCTTGCCGCTGGCGTCTTTGTAGGAATTGGGGCTCTTGAGCGTGGCGCCGAACCAGGTCTTGCCGTTGCCATGGCAAGTCTCGCAACCCTTGGCGATGTCGGCCGCCGGGTGGTTGGTGGCGGTGCCGGCGAAGTTGCTGAACTTGACCGCGCTGTGGCAAACCTCGCAGGGAGGATCAAAGTTGAGGGGCTTGCCGTGGATGGCTGAACTTTTGCCGTCGGGAATGTGGGTTGCGGGCTTGCCCTTGACCACCTGACCGGCAAACGTCGTATCGCTGGTCCGGTGACAGTCCGCGCAACCCTGGGTGACTCCCAGCTTTTCGTGGCTCATGGCGTAAGTGGGCTGACCGCTCGCCGGATCCGTGCCGAAGCTGCTGAAGTTGCTGGTGCTGTGGCAGTTCTCGCAGGCGCTTCCGGAAGCCGGGTAGGCCACCGGGGTCAAACTCGCCGGATTGCTGACGATGTCGTAAACGCTGTGGTTGGTGACCACGTCGATATGGCCCGCCGGCTTGGTTGTGACCTTGCCGCCGGCCTTGCCGACATACTTGGTGGTGTCGCCGTGGCAGCTGGCGCAGGCACTGGTGATGCCAGCATGACTCATGGTCCAGGTGGCGAAGCTGGTCGTATCGGTGTGGCAGGCCTTGCAGTCCTGGCCTCCCTGCAGCGGGATATGGCCGTTGGCGACGCCACCGATGTCCTTGGCTGCGGTCTGGTCGGTAGGCTTGTAGTCGGCCGGCTGCTGGAAGGTGGCGCCGTGGCAGTTGGAGCACTTGGCGGTGTCCACCGCGGCATGGTCCATGGCACTGCCCGACCAGCCCCCTTCGATGAAGGGCGCACTCGTCCCGGTCAGGGCGGTCTTGTGGCAGGATTCGCAGCTGCTGCCACTCTTCACCGGAATGTGGGAAGCAGTCATCCGCGTAGCCCCGGCCGCACCCGTGCCGGCGTGGCAGCTGCTACAGCCCCCGGTCTTGGCGACGTGCGGATAGCGGCCGCCGCTCCAGCACTTGTAAGCGCCTACCACGCCCCCGCCGCAATCCTGGTTAGCCGATTTGGCCTGGTCGTGACAGCCGGACTGGCTGCAGTCCGCGGTGGTCGCCAGATGGTTGGCGATCGCGTTCTTGCCCAGCGGCACCTGATTGCCAGTGTAAGCGGCGCCGTTATGGCAACCGGCACAGGTCGTCACCTGGGCGGCGGCGTGGTCGAACGTGGTATTGGCGAAGCTACTGAAATTGCCCTGGTCCCGGTTGGCATGACAGCCGCTGCTGCCGCAATCAAGGCTGGTCGGCAAGTGGTTGGCGGTCTTCCCCTTCACCGTCTGGTTGGCGAAGCGGGTGTCGCTGCCTTTGTGGCAGGTCGAGCAGGCCTCCGTCCCGATAGCCCCGTGGTTCATGGCCGAGCCCTGAACGACCTTGACCCGGGCAAAACTGGTGAAGTCATCGGCCGAATTCGACGCATGACAGCTCTCGCAACTCGTCGTGATCGGGATGTGGTTGGTCACCGCGTTCAGGCCCAAGGCATTGGACGACGCCGAGTAGGTTCCGCTGGCATCGTGGCAGACGTTGCAATTGCCGGTGACCTTGAGCGCCAGATGGTCGAAACCGCCGCCGGCGAAACTCAGCGGGGTCGGCCATTCGGCGGACTGGGTGGTGGACCGGTGGCACCGGTAACAGTCGGCGTCGATCGATTCACCGAGACCGGGCGTGTCGGTCAGGGTCGGCTTGACCAAGGCGTTGGGTGGAATATGGTTGGCCATCTTCCATCCGGCCGTGCCCGCCGGCCCATGACAGCTGTCGCAACGCGGGCTGACCAGACGCGGATCGTTGAACACCGCGGAATCCGGGTAAGGCGCGCTGGGATTGGCCGTCACGTCCTGGTGATTGCTGGCACCACCGAAGGTTTGGGTGGTATGGCACTGCTGGCACTGGGTCAGACGTTGCCCATTAGGCTGGTGATACGCATCGTTGGGATAATTGGTGTCGTTGACCTGGCCGACAATCAGCAGGTTGTTCTGAGTGGTGCCGGTATGACACTTTGCGCAAGCAAACGAGGCCGTGGCGCCAGGGCCGGTGCCTTTGATCACGATGCCGGAGTGATCCATCTTGGCACCGGAGAAACTGGCGAAGGTCAGGTGGCAGTTCTCGCAGGGCAGATTGCCCGGATTGGGTATGTGATCGCTGCCAACGCTGCCTTCCGCCTTGGGCCACTGGCCGGCCGCCGGCATGGCAGTGACATTGTAGGGCGCTACGGAATACTTGGCGGTATGGCAGACTACGCAATCGCCGGTTACCCCCAGGGCCTCATGATCGAGGTAGCCGGTCGCAGCCCATGACGCCGGGTGGGGCCAGCCATTGGCGACGGTCAGCGCCTGCTGGTGGCAAGCCTCGCAACCGGCATCGGCCTGGCTGGACGGGTTGGGAATATGCGCGGCATCGCGCCCCTGCGCCGACTTGTTGTCGTGGCAGCCCGCCACGGCGCAGCCGCCGGTAATGTTAGTGTGATCCTGCTGCTTGGCGACCTTGAATCCGTCCGGTATGGTCACGTCATGATGGCAGTTCTCGCAGGCTCCCACCGTCGGATGCAGGGTGCCGTCGGCCTTCGTCTCGGGCCGCCCTTTCACCACCTGCCCCAAATGGGACTCCCCGTCGTGGCAGTCCGCGCAGGGCACGCCCTGGGGGACGCCGGCGGCTGAAACGATCCCGGCCTTGACATGATCCATGGTGGCGCCGCTCCAGTTGCCGGCGACGTAGGGCGGTTGGTCGATCACCACGTTCTGATGACATGCCAGGCAATCGGCATCGGTGGGCACATGGCCACGCGGCTTGCCCTTGGCGATCCGCTTGGCGGAATCGTGGCATTCCACGCAGGGCCGTTTTTCTTCCAGCACCTGCTTGTGGTCCATGCCCTTGAACCCGTTGCGGAGATCGGCGGCGGCGGGCGAGTGGCATTTTTCGCAGGGTTCTTCCGTAGGAATGTGCTTCTTCGGCTTGCCGAGGGCGTTGACCTTGCGGAAATGTCCATCGTGGCACACCACGCAGCCGGTGGTGATTTCCGCCGCTGCGTGACTCATCCGGGCCGGCTTGAACTTCTTGGCGGGATCGACGTGACAGTTGCCGCAGGCGGGATTCTGGACCGCGGAGCTGCCGAGCGGTTGATCCAACGGGATATGGCCCGGCGGGGTCGGGGCGTTGACCGTTCCCTTGGCGATGATGCCCGCATGGCAGCTTGCGCAGCCCCCATTTCCGCCGGAACCGGCCAACAGCGCCGGAGAGTGGAACATCTTCCACTTGGCGAAATTCTTGGCGGATGTATGGCACTCTCCACAATCGCCCGCCAAGGCAGGATCGATGTGGCTGGGAGCGGTGGCGTCACCGACCGGCTTGCGGCCCTTCCACACCGGTGGGAAGGGGGCGTCGATGATGGCCTTGGGTCTACCCAGGTCCCCAACCGCGCTGTAACTCCAGTTGGCCGGGTCATGGCAACGACCGCAGTCTGCACTGCTCCATTCGCCTTTCTGATAACGCATGCCCAGGGCGGCGTGCTGGGCCTGTCCCATCAGGCCCGTCTTCCAATCCCGGAAGCCCTTCTTGATGGAGCCGGCATGACAACGTTCGCACGGCACCTGGGTGGCACCATCGGCTTGCAGGGTGGGGAAATGTTTGTAGTTGCGGTCGGGGCCGCTTTGCCCGGCGGCTTCGACACCGTCATGGCAGCGGGCGCAGTCGTTGCGGATGCCTTTGTGGCCGTAGGTTCCGCCTATCCAAGACACATAAGGCTCGGTGCCGTTAGTGCCTTCCGCAGTGGCCTGGTGACAACGTTCGCACGATTGCCCCAAGGTATCGATGTGCTGGGAAAACTGGGTTTCGTCGAGGGCCTGGCCGACACCGCCGATATGGCAGTGATCGCACCTCGCAACGATCTTCCCCGACTTGCGGTGTTTTTCCATTTCCTGGTGCTGGGCCGGCCCCACTTCCAGAACCACCAGGGTACTGCCCCTGCCCCAGTCAGCCGGTTCCGGCAGGACCGGTGACGCGGCGCCGGCAAACTGCGGCACATGGCAGGATTCGCAGGGGGAATCCCCGGTGGGGAAATGGACGAAAGCCACATGACCGTCGTCGGTGCGTTGACTCTGACTCTGGCCCTTGCCCGCCAGCCTTCGGTCATCGTGGCACTGGATGCAATTACCGGTTTCGGTGGAGTGATCCCAAACGCCGTTGGTCCAGTCGCCGTATTTGCCGGTGGCACGGGTCACGGTGTCCTGGTGGCAGACACCGCAATCGGCCTCGGTCGGGAGATGGCCGTTCTTGTCCTGCTCCTTCCCTCTGGCCTTGTGCCCATCATGACAACTGGCGCAGTTGGACTTGGCCGGATCGGTGACCACCCCCAAAGCGTCATGGCCGGCCGCGTCCAGACCACCACTCTTCTTCCAAGTCGATCCTACCGGCGCGGTGTGCACATGGCACAGTTCGCAGGATTTGCCTTCGGTCTCGATGTGATCGGCGAACTGCTCGATTCCCTTCGCCTTTAACTGGCCATCCACCGACGCCCCATGGCAGGCGCCGCAACTCTTGTCCTCGGTGATACCCAGGTCGGCATGTTGGCGTTCCGCCATGACGCCGCCCTTCCAATCGGCAAAGGTACGGGTCGATTTGACATGACAGGACTCGCAGGAAAGCTTGCCGCTGCCGTCCAACTTAGCGATGTCTACATGGGGCGCGAAAGTCGCTTCGGTAGAAGCCGCCGCGCGGGCGCCTTCGGCATGGCAGGCGATGCAGTTGGTGGTGGCGCCGACCGCGCGATGCCCCCTGGCATCGAAGGTACTGCCGGTCCAGTCGACGTAGCCGCCGGTGATGGAGGCGCGGTGACAGGCCACGCAATCCTGGCCGGGACGCAAGGGCATGTGACCCTGAGCGAAGTCATCGTTGAAATGATCTTGCTCGATGCCTTTCGCGCGGCTGCCGTCGTGGCAGTTCTGACAGCCCTGGGTGATGCCGCGGTGATCCATGACGCCGCCGGTCCAGGCTACAAAGGGCTTGGGGGGCGACTGATTGGTGCCGTCAAATGAAGCGCCATGACATTCGCCACAATCCTTCTTGCGCGGATAGGGAATGTGACCGCCGGCGGCATCGTCAACGGTGGACGGACGATGTTCCAGATTCTTGAACTTTGGAACATGGCACTTGGAACAGCCATCCGCCGAAACTCCCTGATGGAGCTTGGCCGTGTCGCCGGTTGCCGAGCCCTTCCAAGTCTTGAGGGCGTCGTTCGCCTGATCGGTTGTCCACGGCGTGTGGCACACCGAACAGTCCAGCGCGTTGGAACTGGGAATGTGGCCGGGACGCGGCGCGTCCTTTTTGCTGAAGGCATCGTATTTGCGGAACTTGCCGTTATGGCAGCTCACGCAATTCTCGGTAATGCCATCGTGGAGTGCGCCGAAATCGACGTTTCCGAATGGCGACGCGGCCAACGCGCCATTCGATGCCAGCAGGCACCACAATGCCAAGACTACCCGTACCCCGAAATGGCACCCCGTCATTGATTCAACCTCCGAAGCCGGCTGTGGTATGGCAATCGTCGCACTGATGCAAATTGGTCTCGGGCTTTTGCTTCTTGATGGCCTGATGAATGGCCCTGCCGCCCGCGGGGCCCTCCGCGCCCATCACTGTTCCGTTATGACAGGAGTAACACGTGTGGCTGCCGACCGTCGCGCCGAAATCATCGTGCACAAACCGGCCGCTGGCGAAGCTGACGGTGTCGTGACACGGCACGCAGTCGGAGGTGCGGTTGGCCGGGAGCGTCTCGGTTCGCAGATGGCCGGCCGGCTTGCCGGTGGCATCGCGCCCGTTGTGGCATCGCTGGCAATTGCCAACAAAGCGGCTGTGATCCGGCTTGGGGTTGTCGGCGAAGGTATCCGTGGAGCTATGGCAGGTTTCGCAGGGCTCGGTGGTGGGCGGATGATTGAACGGTTTACCCATCGCCATGATCCTGTTGTGACAGGCCGCGCAATTGCCGGCGATTCCGATGTGGTCCATCCGCGCCAGTTGCCAGCTGACGTTGGGCAACGACGCGTCGTGACACAGATCGCATTCCTGGGTGGTGGGAATGTGGTTGGCCGGCTTCTTGGAAGCCTCCATCTCGGTGGTGCGGCCATGGCAGCCGGAGCAGCGGGTGGGCGTCCCCTTGAAAATGCCGTGCAGATGACAGGATTCGCAGGGAATGTATTCGTGGGCGCCACGCAAGGCGAACCCGGTCGACAGGTGATTGAAAGGCTCAGGCTCCTGACCGGCCGCCGGGCTGTCGGCGGCAAGGGCCGGTATAAAGGCGCCAATGACCAGCGAGAACGACAGCAAGAGGACGCGGGCAAGCCGGCTCAAGCCAGGCACATGCCTTCCCGTAGATAAGTTCCGATCGCCCATGGGTCTCCGCACTCGGTGTCGCCGCAACCGGCCGGTCATCGGAACCGGAACCGGAAATCGCTAAACGTTGTCGTCACGTGACAACGGCCGCAGTTTTGGCCGAAACTGCCATGGTGCACGTCGTCCTTCTGATGGCATCCGTAGCACTGTTTCGGCAATTCGATCTTCTTGTTGTCTTCCAACGGGTCCTTGTGGCATTCCTTGCACGGCAGCTTCTCATGCGCGCCGTCCAGTTTGAATTTGGTCTGCTTGTTGTGATCGAAGTCCCAGATCAGCCAGCCATTGGGGTTGTGACACTTCTCGCAAGCCTTGCCCAGGCTGCGCTTGTGCACATCCTTGCTCTGGTGGCAGGACCAGCAATCCAGCTCCGCATCCTTGTAGGATGCGGTCAAATGGCACTCCTCACAGGGCGTCACCGCATGCAGGCCCAGCAGCGCGAAGCGGGTCAATTCGTGGCTGAACTGGACCCGAACCTTCCAACCCTCGTCGTTGTGGCAACGCTCGCACTGCTCCCCTTCCTGGGTCTTATGCACGTCGTCCTTCTTGTGGCAGGAGAAACAATTGGTCTTCAGCTTCTCCTCGTACACATTGCCCTTGTGGCAGGCGGTACACTCCACCTGCTGATGCTTGTGGCGCAGCTTGAACTTGGTCTTGTCATGGTCGAAGCTGGTCCGCACCCACGACTCGACGTTATGGCAAGACTCGCACTTTAGCCCATTCTTGCCTTTGTGCTCGTCGTCCTTCTTGTGGCAGGAAATACAGGTAGTCTGCAGCTTCTCGGTAAACGGGCTGTCCTTATGGCACCCGGCGCACTTGACGTGCTGATGGGCACCCAGCAACTTGAAATCGGTGTCCTTGTTGTGATCGAACTTGGCGTCCTTCCACTTGTTGGTGTTGTGGCATTTGTCGCACTTCTGCCCCAATGATCCGCCATGGACGTCGTTGATCTTATGGCATGAATAGCAGTCCTTCGGGGTGTCCTTGAAGTGCTGGTCGGGGTGGCAGACCTTGCAATCCACCTCCTTGTGTTTCCCTACCAACGGGAATTTGGTCTTGTCGTGTTCGAACTGCTGGCGTTTCCAAGACCGCTCGTTATGGCAGCTGTCGCACTTCTCGCCGAGCTTGCCGTCGTGGGCGTCGTCGTCCTTATGGCAGTCGATGCACTTGTGGGGGGCTTCCCGAAACTTCTTCTTCGGCTTGTGACAATCGCCACAATCCGCCTTGGCGTGGGCACCGGTCAGCGGATAGTCGGTCTGTCCGTGATTGAAGTTGTCCCGATCCAGCCCGACCACGTTGAACGAGCGTCCCTTGTGCTCGGTATGGCAGGACTTGCACGCCCGGTTATCGATCCCCGTCAACTGGCCGTGGAATCCCATGTGTTCCTTGACGTCGCGGGCAACGTCCTTATGGCAGTCCAGGCATAAATTGTTCTGGATGTTCTTACTGAAAGGCTCGTGGCATTTTTCGCACTGCTTTTCGTATTTGGCATGCCCCTGGATGACCTCACCGGGCATCACCAACGTTTCCAGGGATTCCACCGGCCCGGCCCAAACCCATCCCGCAGGCGCAAGCAAAGCAGCGAGCACCACCAGTAAGCCGACGAAGGGCGGCCATTGCATCTCTCTCATGAAACCAGAACAGGTACTGTATTTTTGTAATTGTTTTAATACATGTGCACCGCGATCACGTGCACGATCGCCGTTACCACCAGCATAACGAACAACGGTATATGCAGAATGTGCCACCACGAAAATATCCGGCAATAGACTCCATATTCGGAAACCCGCTTTACCGCCAGGAGATACTCATGAATCAGTTCCCGGTCGTGGCGCAAGCGCAGGCTAATCATAGCAGGGAGTAGCTCACCCCGCCGGGCCTGTTCGTTCATGTCCTCACGAAGATGCCGCAAGGCCTTGCGCTGAACCCAGGCCGCCCGGCGACCCAAGATCAACAACCGCCAGCAGGTCCCTAATACTCCCTTCGCTGGCGCCAACTCGCTCTGTTCAAAGCCGTGCAGTTCGTCCTTGACGCGGGGAGAAATCGTCGCCTCCTCATCCATTTCCGCCCTCGATATCCCGAATTGCCGTTGCAGCTCCTGCAGTGACATTCGCTGTCCGTAGTGGCTGAAGTGAATCTTGACGTAGATATACCGCCCCAGCAGGCCACTCAGCACCACCAACAGCATGGAAAACAGCGCGACGTTACTGTTGACCGCATGCAGCCTGAAATTGGCATGGAACAAGACCAGGATAGGCCCCACGATCCCAAGCACTTTGTGCGCCTTGAACCAGTGTTTGACCTCCCCCCATCCTTTCATGAATCGCGCCTTCTTGCGCAGGGGATAGAGCAATAGCAGCAACATCATGACGCTGCCCACAATACCCAGGTAATATCCCAGACCGTCTTTCGCGCTGAGATATTCGAGTTTCCGAAAACGCCAACCCAAAGCGACCACAGCCATCATCGTGACAAAGAACAGCTTAGTCATCATCCCCGTGGTGTTCGGGGAATAACGCTCAACGTGCCGAATGCGAACCTCTTGCAGTTTCTGGCTTGGCGAAGGGGAAACCCACAAGTTAATATTCATTCGCATCTGATCGTCGTTAATACTCATATCACACCTTATCACGCCCGAATTAGCAATATTGAATACCCAGCTAATGTGTGTAGCAGGTTCAATGCCACCATTCGAAGAACTTGAAAATCGGCGCTACTGTGGCACTCTAGCGCGATGCCGCAGCGGCGCGCAGAAACCAAATATCGACGAGGACTTCCCATGAACATTGCAAACTCGGTCACCGATCTGATCGGCAACACGCCGCTGGTCTGCATCAACCGTCTGGCAGACCCCGACGGCGCTCGGATTGTCGCCAAATTGGAATTCTTCAACCCAGCCCATAGCGTCAAGGACCGCATCGGCATGGCCATGATCGACGCCGCTCAGACAGCCGGCCTTATAACCCCGGAAACGGTGGTGGTCGAACCGACCAGCGGCAACACCGGGATCGCCCTGGCCATGGTGTGCGCCGCCCGCAACATCCGCTGCATCCTGGTCATGCCGGAAACCATGAGCAAGGAACGCCGCATGCTGTTGCGAGCCTACGGCGCAGAATTGGTTTTGACGCCGGGTAGCGAGGGCATGGGGGGTGCAATTCGTCGCGCGGAGGAAATCGTCGCCTCTGGACGACACTATTTCATGCCACAGCAGTTCAAAAACCCTGCAAATCCGGAAATACACCGGAAAACCACCGCCGAGGAAATCTGGCGGGACACTGACGGGCAAGTGGATTTCCTGATTTCGGGCGTCGGCACCGGCGGGACCATCACCGGTGTCGCCGAGATCATCAAACAGCGCAAGTCCTCGTTCCAGGCCATCGCCGTCGAGCCGGACGCCTCCCCGGTGTTATCAGGGGGAGACAAAGGCCCGCATCCGATTCAAGGAATCGGTGCCGGCTTTGTGCCGGAAATTCTGAATACCCAGATTTACGACGAGGTGATCCGGGTCAAGAACGAGGATGCATTCGAGACTGCCCGCAGGGCCGCACGGGAAGAAGGCCTACTGGTGGGGATTTCGTCCGGAGCCGCCCTATGGGCGGCAGTTGAAGTGGCGAAAAGAAGGGAAAATCAAGGCAAGCTCATTGTCGCCATCATCCCATCCTTTGGCGAGCGCTACCTCAGCACGGCCCTTTTCGCCGATTTGGCCGACTGAAGGATGCCGGGAGCGCCGCGCGCGCTCCCAATCGACGTTACATTAGGGGTTCTGAATCTTCGGTCTGTTGCTGTTGCAGCGGCTTGGATATCACCACAGGGATTCCTGAAGGAGTCTCCAGCGCCCGCTTCAGCACCGCCCCGTCCAGCACCACGGAATGCCGGGCGGTTTTTTTCGAGATCAAATTCATCGCCAGCGCCAACAGTTCGTCATAGCTCATCCGATCTTCGTCCAGAGTCTGGCTCACTTCGATGTACAGGTCGTCGCCTTCCCATCCCAGCTTAACCGGCTGATTGACCAGGGTGACCTGGGTTCCGACCGGCACCTGAGGATAGAGCTGCTCGATGTCCTCCGGATACATGCGGATACAGCCATGAGTCACCCGCATTCCGATACCGAACTCCTTATCCACGCCGGTTCCATGGATCAGATACCCGGGAACACCCAGCTTCATGGCAAATCGTCCGAGGGGATTCATCGGTCCTGCGGGCACCACGTCCGGCAAGAAATCGCCTTCGGCTGCATGTTCCTTCTTGATGCTAGCGGGGGGCCGCCAGACCGGATCCTTCAGCTTTTGCACGACCCGGGTGATCCCTAATGGGGTCCGCCAATCCATCCGCCCGATGCTCACCGGATAACTGATGACCCGGGTTGGCCCGCTCGTCTTGCTGCCGCCCGTGAAATAATACAGCCTCATTTCCGGGATATTGAGCACAATCCCCCGCCGCACCGCCTCGGGGAGTATGTATTTGCGCGGAACCAGCACCTCCTTGCCCTCGCCGGGGAGCCAGCGGTCCACAGTCGGATTGGCCATCACGATCTCGTCCTGCCCCAAACTGAATTCGCGTGCGATATCCAGCAGGGTATCTTCGTGACGGGCTTTGGTATATTGGATTTCGCCGATCAACTCGGCTCCCGGCGATGGAATCTCAAATACCTCAGCAGTACCCAGACCGGGACAAACCGCCACGAAGGCAGCCAACCTTACCAGCCAATTTTTCCAGCATATCAACACCAGTCTAACCTCCGGAACTCTTCGGTTCATTTTCTCCGCCGAACAGCGCTAATAGTCTAGGAACAAACCCGGACAATTCCAGCGACAGAATCGAGAAATCGATATCGAAGCGCTCGGCTTCACTGCCTGCTTCCACCTCTGCGGCCTGCTCCTGAATGACATCGAGAAACTTCAGACGTTTCACGCCGAGATCGTCGCTCAACAGAAAACCGATGCGGTCGCCCCAGCTTAGAGCCAACTTGACCACCTCTTTGCCCGCCTCGATGTGATTCTGGACCTCGGGAACCGTCAAATCCTGCCGCTTGCAGCGTACGACACCGCCCTCCGCCTCGGTGGACCGCAGCTCGCATTCGTCGTCGATGGTAAAGTCGGAGGGGCCCGTGCCGGTGGCCAGCCATTGCGTCATGACTGCGGCAGGACGCTCGCGGGTGACCGGCGGCGCCACCGGCAGCGAACCGAGGCAACGGCGCAGGTGCGAGACCAGTTCCTCGGCTTTCTTGGCACTAGCACTGTCTACCACCAGCCAGCCCCCTTTCGTGTCGATATAGGCATAGGTCTTGCGAGAATGGGTGAATGCCTTCGGCAGCAGTTCCGCTATTACCTCATCACGCAGTTGGCCGCGCTCCCGCCTGCCCAGCGGCGCGCCGTTACGCTCCTCAGCTTCCTCGGCCCGTCGCGCCACCACTTCGTTGACGACGCTACCCGGCAAGAGCTTCTCCTCTTTTTTGAAGCACACCATGATGTAGCCATTGAGGGCATAAGCGAGTTCATCGCCGTCGCGACCAAGTGGCGACGTCCAGCCGAAACTCGCCAGTTCCAGGCTGCCGCAGGGCCTGAATTTACCTTCCTCGAGGCGAGCATTGAGATCGTCGGTCGGCAGGGTGAATGATTCGGTGAAGCGAAACAGGGTGAGGTTCTTAAACCACATCGATCTTCGATCCTTAGCCAAAAAATCGGCAATTGTCCCGACTCACGACGGTTTTGTCATCCATCCCGTCCAGATCTACTTCCCATAGATGCCCTTGAAATGCTAACGTAGACCACTGAATCGTTGCATTGACGGCTTCCAACGGCAGGCGGGGCAACTCAGTTGGTAGAGCGTCAGCTCCCAAGCGTGCAACACGAGTCGCGTCTCGTCGGTAGCTGTCGTACTCGCAGCGTCATAGCGAGGAAATTAGCGCCTTTAACCATCAGCGCGTCTGCACACCCGGTGGCGGTACTGGAATCTCGCATGAGTGAACGATACCGAGCAGGCATATCGACATAACGGCGAATGCCGTTCAAGTTAGTTGTCTTGCTGATCGCAAGATCTGACAAGATCCGGCGTTCAGCCACCGGCAGCCTAGGTACGGTGCGGGGCTGGTAACGGTTCGGTGCTAAGCGTACCGACAATGTAGCCACCTTGCGGGGCATACCAATTCCGCGAGGGGGCAGCGTGATACTGGGAGTCGCAACCCGGTTGAGGCGTTAGGCTGTGCCAAAGGATTAACGTAAGCGAACCGCTGTTAATCGTCGCAAAGCCGAACAAGCCAAAGCGACCCTGTAACGGGAAGGATGGGGGATGAATCAATCGCCCCGCCCCGAAAGGATGCTAACTTCTGCGTGGTGGCCTGTCCTGAGACAGGTCTGTTGATCTAACCCCAAGGTCCCCTTGGGGGCAATGTGTCCATCTCCGAAGGAATCGGGCGGGTGTAGTTCAATGGTAGAACTTCAGGTTCCCAACCTGATAGCGTGGGTTCGATTCCCATCACCCGCTCCAACTCTCTGGAGGCTGATATGGACGTTACTTCAACCAGCGATCACGTTGGTGCCCGAATTCCGTTTCGAAAGCGTTCGATCACAGCACTCCTCCTGCCCTGGAAGGTTTGCCTGATTCATCGGCAGTCCTGCGCCAAGTTTCGAGTCAGGTATTGGGCAACGATCATGTCCGTTGCCCATACGTCAATTCAGCAACACTACAAGCCCATGATTCTTCTTAGCCTGCGCTGCAATGCCTGTGTCGCGCCGTCTTGAACCGCCTGCGCTACAAGTTGCTCACCGTAGAAATCCGGCACGTCATTTCTACCGTGGGGTGGGTGGCTTTGAGCTGACCTTGCGCCACGTCCCAATTGTTGCCGACATGTCATTAAGGCCTTTCTGTAGTCACTTCGTCTGATTGGCATCGTCTTTGTCCTTGCTGTGCAGATGGTTTCGCGCCCGGGGGGCCCCAGCTTGCGGGGGCGCGGCCGCATGCGGAGCGTTCCAACACGGTCATACGTTGCCTTTCTTGTCGAATCATCCAGGCCACCGTTCCCAGTTAGGGGCCGTCTTCTGGGTCCGGCGCGGTCATTCGGCCGAGAACCGCTTCCAAGATGAACAGCCGGTCGACGCCGTTGAGTGATGCGGCCAGGTAGGTGGCCAACGGCCGCGTTGAATCCTGGCTGCGCAGCAAACGCCAAACGGCTGTTAGCCATTGTGTGGTCGAGTCTTGCCTGAGAGGGATTTCCACGAGCAATGCCAGCGCCGTCATGCCTTCGCACAATTTGTCCTCAAAGCGCTGCAGACGCTCCTGGTTGGTCTGGATGATGGTCCTGAGAATTTCCTCGCCCCGTTCCAGCGCCTCCGCGGCGGCCACGTTACGTGCGCTCTTGACCTGTGAGCGGGGGGGCTTTTCGCCACCGGCGTTGAGGGCGTCGGAGGCCTTGAGGATTCTGCCGCGCAGCGTGGAGATTTCCGAGCCTTCGCGGAGACGCACGGACGACATCGTTTTCTCCACCTCCGAAAGCCACTTCAACGCGGCATCGGGAAATGCGGGATCGCCCTTCTGATAGGCGTCCAGCAGCGGAGCGAGATCTTGCAGATGCGGGCTGAGCTTTTCGTTCTGCATGGACAGGATCACCGCAACTCACTCCGGTACCAGTTTGGCTCGCTCGCTGCCTTCGTGGCTGTATTCGGTCACCCATTCCAGGCCTTCTTCCATTAGCACCATGGACAGACGGGTCACGACGTCGGGACCGCCGCCGCTATTCTTGATGTCGTCGGTGTTGACGGTGACGGCGAAATCCGGCGGCACAGTCGCCTTCTTGATGGAGGCAGCCTCGGCGGAGTGACGCACCAGCCTTTTCAACCCCAGGATGATTTCGTCCTGATTCAGCGCGTCTTTGTCTTGGCGGGCTCGCTCGGCATCGAATTCGCCTTTTTCTTCTTCGATCCGTTGCTGGATGTAGAGGTAAGTGGCCTCATCGAACAGTTCTTTGAAAACCAGGTCGGAGGTGTCTCCCACCACATCCTGGATTACAACATCGGAAGGATGATTGCCACCTTCGCTAATCTGCAATTCACGCAAAGCATCCGCCAATGATGTGTCAAGCATCGCTTTGAAGCGCCCTGAAAAATCGCCAGCCTGCACAAAGCCCAACAGGCGCTTATAACGAGCCAGGCGTCTTTTTTCGGAATCCGGCGGGTTCTCCAACTTTTCGGCCTTTTCCAAGGTCTCGGCGAGTGAGTCGATGCCCTGTTCGAAGGAATTGGAAGCGGCTTCCACGATGGTGTGGGCCGGATTGATTTCGGCCGGGACGCCGGGAATCAGTCCGGTGAGCATGACCGGCAGGCTGATGCTGACTTTGCGGAAGCGCAGGCGCGGAACCGGCATGCCCTTCAGCAATTCGTTTTCGCGATAGCGGTAGGCAATGCGCAAGGCCTCGATGTCGGCAACGCGGCGCGCATTGGCCACGCTGGCCACTAAGGCGCCCATTACGTCCGAGAATTTGGGAGGTGCGTCTTCGCTCACTTGGGAATAGTGCGTGTAAAGCCAAATTGAATGCCGCCGGTAATGCGGGGCCGGCGGCGAGACGCGCGGACTATTTCAAAATGCTGATGGTCTTTCCTACCAGCCCTGCTGAGGGAGGGGGTGTAGTGGTGAAGCTGCCAGGTACGGCGGTTACCGCAGTAATCCCTGATCCGGCAGCGACGGGTGGGGTTACGGTGCCTACGGTGTACGTGTTGCTGCCAACTGTAAATGTTTGGTTGGCAGCTAAGCCTGAGGGGATCGTTGTGACCGTACTGTCGAGGATAACGCGAGAGTGCCATTGGCCTCGACACTTGCGACTCTGGCGCCGGTTACAGGAGGAGTGGCAATTATAGTAGTTTGATCTGCGGAACTGAGCGCCGGTGAAACCGTAAAGCTGCACGGCGAAGCCCCTGTTCCTGCAGTTCCCGCGACAGCTTTCTTGGGTTGAGTCACGCCAGAGATGGTGTAGGTCACGCCGTCAAACGTGAACTTCATGCCATCCTTCAAGGATGCAAAGTCAGCACCGTCCGCCGTGACTTTAGTCGAATCGACTCCCGTGACGGTAATTCCAACCGACAGGAGCTTGTGCGAGGTCTTCTCCTCGATGGCGTTTTCCAGCAGGGTCAGGATGCGCTCGGTGCCTGCCGGCATGTCCTGATTCCGAGCTTCAACCCGTACCCGCATGTCGAAGGTGCGCTCCTCACGGTCGCTGGATGAACTGGATTTTTGGTAAGCGGTCTTGGACGTCACCTTGGCGCTGACAAACCAGTAGTTCCCCCCGGCCGACGCGTCCACCTGCTGGCTGAAATTGGAGTCGGTCTTGGATTCGGTAGTCGAAGTGATCTTGGCGTTGAACTCGATCTCCGCCGAAGTCACGGTAATGTAAGGGATGGGCAGCATGGTGATGAACGGTAGCGTGAGGGTGAATTCCTGGTCGCTGCCGTTATCGTTCTTGCGGTTGTAGGTGAAATCAACATTGACGACTTTGCCGTCTTTGCTGAATCCCACTTCCTTGATGAAGTTGGCGGTGGTGATGGCCGACTTTGCCTGGGCTTCCACGATGGCGTTGAGGGGGCCGCCGATTAGGTTGGCAAAATCGAGACTGGCAATTTCACGTCCAGAGACAGGCATAACGAATCTCCTTGCATATCGTTGAAAAGGCAGGGCGGTTGGATGCTGGTCTCATGCCTTGCAGCCTCTTATAGCGGCTGTATGACTCGACTTTAGCGTGATGCCAGATCCTACGGCGACTGACCAACGGTCAGGATATCCGGTGGTCGTTGTGAGGGGGCCGTGGGTGCAGTTAATAACACACCAAAAACGGACTGACAATGACTATCGTCTTCGATTGAGGGCTTGCTTGAGCCGCTTTGGGCTGGTCTATTGCTGGTCGCCAGGAGTCTTTCGGATTATGGATTTACCCTGGTCCGACCCCTTGGAATCGGAAGTTTTGGGGGGATTTGGCTGCTCGAGCGGAATATGGGCGGGTTCGAATCCCCTCGCCCGCTCCA
>VEPG01000073.1 GCA_012026975.1 Desulfuromonas sp.
GTGCAGGCTCCTTTCTTTGAGGGTTTGCATGATTCTCAAAGGATACCGGATGGTCCGGTATCTACGGAGGGGGCCTGCACTAGTATCAAATCCCAAGAGCGGACGGAGTGATACGGTCTTGCTTCTCGTAAAATACACAGCCGCTCCACGTACGGTGGTCCGCCGCTCAGGTCACAGGCGTTATGCGTAATAGGATGTGAATTATGAAAATACATCTTGCTGCCGTAGCGTTGGCCATTCTTAATCTAGCTGCGTGCACAACAATTCCAGACATTGTGAGATATTCACCGAAAGTAGAAACGCGATTCGAAAATATTCAAAACTACCGGGTCGGCGAACCCATGCGTGCCTATGTCGGGGAAAAGATGGTCGAAAATGGCGCCATAAAGTATTCACTAGTTTCTGAAGGCCAATTTCACGCTCTACAATCAATTTCAGCTGGTGCTTACCT
Source organism: Desulfuromonas sp. (assembly GCA_012026975.1). Taxonomy (GTDB): domain Bacteria; phylum Desulfobacterota; class Desulfuromonadia; order Desulfuromonadales; family BM103; genus VAUL01. The sequence continues at coordinate 452 of VEPG01000073.1, forward strand.
AATCATCGAAGGGAAAACTTATCCTGCCTTATTCTCTGATAAGGCTGACGGTGGTGTCTTCGTAGGTGGTGAGCGGCTATCGGTCGGCATAAAGGTGGATTCAGATGGTTACCTAATGCACCCAAGGATGTTTTACACAAACGTAGGTGGATGGCAAGACCACACGCTAGTTACCGTCGGCAAGGTTGGTGAAAGGATATTTGAGCCTACGCCGGCAAACCGTAAGTATTCCCCTGATTCATATAAGTACGAAGTAGTCTATCTTGGAAAATCAGGAGACGATATTCGCGCATCTTATCGAGAATACAAAGAGGACATTGCATGTCCAGCATTTTACCAATATCTGTCTTACAATCTCAAGAGTTCTGATGTAATTCGCATCAAACATATCAGAATACAAGTCATTCAAGCCACTAACGAAGAAATTGAATACGTAGTTCTAGAAGATTGACTAATTTGCGCTAGTCTGAAATGGCGCATAACAAATCGCAAAAGAGCGGACGGGATGATGCGGTCTTGCTTCTCGAAAAAATACGCCGCCGCTCATAGTTCCGGTGGCCCGCAGTTCAGCTTATTTCGTTATGCGGAGATAAAAACGGGGGCACAAATGAATAAATCATCTCAAAGTATTCGGGCTGGTTTTCTTCGATCAATCTTCTACATTATCTGCCTCAGCATGTTTTTGACTGGATGTTCAAGCATCCTGAAAATCCAGGCTAACTTTATCCCGCCGGGCTCTCTTCGCCTTGCTCAAGCCATCGCGGTTGCAGATCGTTCATTCATAATCAAATCAACAGACCTTTATGACGCCATATTATCATCCGGAATTACGGATGCAGAAATAACAGACGAGAGCGTCATTGCTGCACGTATATATTGTTGTGGCGGGGTTACATACGAGTCTAGTTCTGAAAAGGTGAATGAAATAATGATTTTTGTCCCGAGTGGGACGAAGATTGAATACGGAGACATTGTGGAGTTTAAAGCAGGGTGGCCTCCAAAAAATGGAGAAAATGGTCAAATTAATATCTTAACAAGAGTTGTTCAGAAGTTAGAAGGCAATGGAGAACAATGTTGGTGGGATCCAAAAGATGACAGACTCTGGCTACGAACACTGTATTGTGATTGGATGCCAAAAGAAGGATGGGTAAAACAGGGAGGGCTTGATCCGGCCTGGTATCGTCCCAATATACCATAGTCTTTAAACATAGAAACTTGCATTTTAATAACGAATCAAATCAGGTGGCAAGTGATGAAAACTACAAACATTAGATCACTCTATATACCACTAATAGTTGCAACAGTTTTTAACCTACTTGCTTGTACAAACAGTGTCATTCTTCGGCCGCCCGCTCAAACAGACAGGAGTGCATCGGAGAAAAATATGAATGAATGTTTCGAAGAAGCAATACATATGTCGGATAAAGTTATTGATGATGGTGACAGGCTTCTGATTGACGGTAAAGATACGGTTGGATTTCTTTCTAGGCGGTTTCCACAAAGCACCATTGATGGAATACCAATAAGAAGTGCTTCTCTTTTAAGAACTATACCTGGGCCCGGCTCGAATTACGCTCCCCGTGCGATTTCGGATCGATATGTAATTTGCATGATGAAAAGGGGCTATAAATGGGAGGAAGGCCCTCCAAAATGGTGACAACCCTGCAGTAAAATTAGACAAAACCATTTCGAGTCGTCATATGATGTTTAAACTGAGAAGTAAATATTACAACAATTCATGAAAAACATACTGGGAAGCGATAGTAATCGACAATCGCATAACAAATCCCAAGAGCGGACGGAGTGATACGGTCTTGCTTCTCGGAAAATACACAGCCGCTCCACATACGGTGGTCCGCCGCTCAGGTCAAAGACGTTATGCGATAATGTTGCAATCAAGGAGTTCATGGTGCGTACTACATTAATACTTGCATTCTTTGTTACAGGCCTTTGTTCCATTGCTACAAATAATGCTGCAGCATTTGAGCAGCCACAATTAACTGACCTTCTATTCCCGGAATCTAAAACATGGATGGATATTGGCTCTCTTCCTGCCTTAGATAAAGAGACATATAGCAGAGATAATTGGCTGTATAGAAAGTATTATATTGAAAACAAAACGACAGAAGCAGAAGATGCAGATTGTTCTACAATCAACAGACTATTATACGAAAACGATAGCCTCAGAGGCTTCAGAACATATGACCTTAACTCAGACGGAATAAAAGATATCATATATACCGGTGGCGCAGAATGCAGAGAAGGTGATTTGACTTTAGTATGGGTTTCAAATGGGTCACGTGGTTTTAACATTATTCATCACCAGTATGCATTACTAAAAATCAATATCAAGGGAACTGTTGAGGATAATGTTGTTAGCGTGGCCATCGGTTGCTGCGCCGATCCTGTAGACGAATATTATCTAGGCACTTTGTTATATCCGCGAAGCAAACAAGCGTGTCGGGTAAATAAAAGTTTAGAATTGCCAATGGGATTGGTAGCAGCAAATCGTCTATATAAAGCAGAGAAGGAATTGGTCTTAAGACTTTCACCAAAAGTAGACGACGAGTACAACAGGGATTTTAGTGAATTTGCTAACAGGGCTGTATTTGGCAACATAGAAGCGAAATATCTACCTGGGGCAGAGGGTACTATTATTGCAACTTATATAGACGTTGGCGGGAAAAACTGGGGGCTAATTGCTGTATCAAAAAATAGTATGCCGCTGCTTACACATAGCCCAAACGATACGAACGTTGGCTGGGCAATGTTGAAGTAATCGCATAACAAATCGCGGAGCGGACGGAATATACGGTCTTGCTTCTCGAAAAATACGGTGGCGCTCGTAGTTTCGGTGGTCCGCCGCTCAGCTCAAGGGCGTTATGCGTCAAAAAGGTGACCAATGGCTAAAGATTTAAATGTCAGGCTAGAGGACACAAAGTTATTGCAGCTCTATTTTCACGAACTGTGGTGGCTTGCTCATGGGATCAAAACAAAGGCAGAACAACTTTTCTCTGAAACAAAAGTACCAGAAGCCGGTAACGTAATTCAGGTAAATCCTGACCTCCATTCCCTAATAGCATCACTTCTCTCAGATGCAACAAACCTGAAAAAGCTTGTAAGCACACAGAATGCTCAATTAAAAGGTGAATCAGGCCGCCAGTTTCGACTCAGAAAAGCGCGCACAGCAGCATTAAGAGAGGCAATTGTAGGTATTCAGCTTACTGAAATGCTAAACGCGAAAGTCCGCAACACGCTTGAGCATTTCGATGAATACCTAGATGAGGCAAATCTCGCCGTAACCACTGCACAAGCACCCCCATCGCCAATGGCCGCGTACAATATGGTGTTTTCTCGCTGGGAAGTATTCAATCCGAGGGTATATCCGGTTCGGGTCTACATCTCTTCAGAGAAAAAGTATTACAACATGAAGTGGAGCGTAGATATTGGTGAAATTCACAAGGAAGCGACCGCTATCGTTGAGCGTCTAAAGTCGCATCCCGCATTTGCGAACATTGAGGCCCCAGGCGGATTGATGGTGCGCCTTGATTGAAGCGACGCATAACAAATCGCCAAGCGGACGGGATGATGCGGTCTTGCTTCTCGAAAAATACGGTGCAGCGCCACGTTTCGGTGGCCGCCGCTTAGCTCATAGGCGTTAGCCAAGCCCCCCACCTTTCTGCCATGGAATACACGCTTGCACGGCATCACGGATAGCGTTAAAATGCTCTCGGAGGGCGACACCCATGATCTTATCCTTTGGCGACAAGTTGACGGAGGCACTATATCACGCCACTGGCAATAAGAACCTTCGACACTTACCACCGGAAGTCATCAAAAGAGCCCTCAACAAACTGGACATGCTTAATGGCGCGCACGACGTTTTAGATCTTCGGTCCCCTCCCGGCAACCGCCTGGAGGTATTGGGCGGCGACCTCAAGGGATTTCACAGTATCAGGGTCAACGACCAGTGGCGCATCGTATTCCATTGGAAAGATGGTAACGCCTCTGAGGTACGCCTTGCCGACTACCACTGAGTGACTTCAAGGAGAAGAGTTATGATCCCGACTCATCGCATACCGGCCCACCCCGGGAAGATTCTGAAAGAGGAATTCCTCGACGAACTCAGTATCAGCCAGGTTGCATTTGCAGCGCATATCAAGGTTCCCGTTCAGCGGATCAACGAGATTGTGCGCGGCAAACGGGGCATTACATCAGAAACAGCTTGGCTGTTGGCCCAGGCTCTCGACACCACTCCGGAGTTCTGGCTCAACCTGCAGGCAACTTACGATCTGGCCCTGAGCCGACCGGAAAAGGCCATCCTAAAACTTCGCATGGCAAGTTGACTTGGCTAACAAATCGCAAGAGGCGCGGACGGGGTGATACGGTCTTGCTTCTAGTAAAATACGCTGCCGCTCCACGTTCAGCGGCCCGCCGCTCAGCTCAAAGGCGTTAGCCCCTCAAGCCAGTTGACATTGCCCCGGAACAGGCGTACGCTTTTTCGTACGCACAGGAGGCAGCCATGACGACCATTACCGCAACCGAAGCCAGAAAATCACTTTACAAACTCCTCGACGATGTATCGGAGTCACACGAGCCAATTCAGATCACCGGCAAGCGCGGTAGCGCCGTATTGATTGCCGAGGACGATTGGCGAGCCGTGCAGGAAACCCTTTATCTCACCTCCATCCCCGGCATGAGAGAGTCGATCATCGAAGGGATGAAGGCTCCTGTCGCAGAATGCGATGAGGAGTTGGACTGGTGAGTTGGAAGCTGGTCTACACTAAGCAGGCCCAAAAGGACGCCCAGAAATTGGCGGCCGCTAGCCTGAAGCCAAAAGCAAAACTCCTGCTCGGCATTCTGGCCGAAAACCCCCTTCAGAACCCTCCCCCTTACGAAAAACTCGTCGGCGATCTGGCTGGGGCCTATTCACGCCGTATCAACATCAAGCATCGATTGGTCTATCAAGTTCTCGAAGACATTGGCACCGTAAAGGTGCTGCGCATGTGGACGCATTACGAATAGGGGCTAACAAGTCGCCGAGCGGACGGATGATGCGGTCTTGCTTCTCGGAGGGGATTCTACCCAAGCCACCGGCAGTAGGCCGCCGCGGCTCACAGGCGTCAGGCGTGCAATGCAGAGCTCTGTCAGCTCCAAGCCTTTTTACACATTGATGGCTTCCTTGAGGGAAAGCGGTTTCGCTTCGCATGCAACTCGTCTTGACGAGGTTCTAAACGGCACATGGACAACCTCGACCGAGCTAATTGGCGAACTTGGTGCTGTGGTATGTGCAATCCGCGCGGAGTGCAACCCTCTCTCATCTACACAAAAACAATTGCTCAGGGAATGCCTAAGGGAAGTACGCAAGGCGTGGCCCGGGTTTGGATTGTTCAGCTGGTTTCGCTTCCGTTGGTAGCGTGGGAAACCATGCACGCATAGGCGCACTTAGTATGCTGAATTCAAGAAACATTCTTATATGGGGAATCGTCCTGCTGGCATTTGGCGCATTCGTGTTAACGCTGGTGGACAAGGGGGCTCCTGACAGGTCGCGCTTGACCGCAGTGGTTGGACAGCTCAAGACACTTGAAAAAACCACGAGCAAAGGTGGCGGGCTCAGCTCAGTGCGATTTTCCTTGGCAAGTGATCATAGAGATTTTCACTACATCTCAAAGGCGGGACATATCGATGAAGTCTGGAGCGCTCTCCGCAAGGCAGGGCATTCGGAAATTGGCCTGCTGATAGATTCGACAGATTCTTTCTCGCCACCATTAGAGAGTCGTGCTTTCCACATGGTGTATGAGATCAAAGTTGGTGGAAATATGATCCGTCCCTACCCACAAGTCGTCGAGTCTTGGGATACTGACAATTTTGGGGGGACATTGTTTGGCTATGGTTTTGCCGTCTCAGGAATTGCCATGATTTTTATTTATTTCCTGAAACGTCAGCAGCGCTGACCGGCTACTTGTAAAGGGTTGTTCGAGTTGCGGCTGGTCAAGGAGTCGGCGGCGAAAATCAGTGAAGGGCGAAGATCACGCAAGAGTTGACGGGATAAACGGCGGCGCTTCTCGTAAAGCATTCTACCTGCTGCAAGGGCGGCGGTCCGCAGCTCAGCTTTTAACGTTAGAGCCAGGAACTACCCACAAAAATGACCACCTATGTCTCAAGACCGTAAAAACCCGGCCGCCGCTTTCTACCCGAAAATTTCCTTGAAAAACACCTGCAGTTCCAGCCACGAAGCCTGGTCGGCCTCGGCATTGTAGCCGATCGGCATATTGAACTTTTTCGCGTATTCATTGGCGGCCGGATTGGTGAAGCTGTGCAGCGCTCCGGGATAATCGACGAACTTGTAGTTCACTCCCGCCGTTTCCATCTCCTTCCTGAAAGCTTCGATCTGTTCCGGCGTGGTGAACTTGTCGGCAGCGCCGTTGAGCACCAGTACCCGCGCCTTGACCTGTCCCGGCTGCGCCTTGCTACCGCCTTCCAGGCTGCCATGGAAGCTCGCCACCCCCTTCAGGTCGAGTCCGCTCCGCGCCATCTCCAGGACCACCCCGCCGCCGAAACAGTAGCCGATAGCCGCGATTTTCCCCGGATCGACAGTCGGCTGACGGCGCAGCAGCTCCCATGCCGCCACAAAACGCTCCTTCATCAAGGGGAGGTTCTTGCGGACGGCACCGGCAAATTTGCCTGCATCGTCCGGATGGCCGGCCTGCTGACCGTTCCCGTACATATCGACCGCCAGGGCAACATAGCCCAGGCCGGCCAACATCTCGGCACGCTTGCGGGCATAGTCGTTATGCCCCCACCATTCATGGACCACCAGCACGCCGGGACGCCGGCCGACACCGCTGTCGTCCAAGGCCAGATAGCCCTTCAAAACCGTGCCATCCGAGGCACGATAATCGACTTCACTCCCCTTGACCGCGGCCGACGACGAACCTGCCGCCAACAGACCCGCAAGCAGGACCAACACCATAATAACTCTCATTGTAGCCTCCCTGACTGTCCAGGATCTTTTGACAAGGCCAGTATAAGTCTTTTTGACATGACGTGCACCGTCACTGGGAATGTCGTTGACAGTTGCGTGTCAAAAGTGGCACATTCCGACGATATAAGTTCGAGGAGCGGCACATGCCTACGTCCGGGCCGATTACCACCATTCGCGAAAACTGCCGCAAGTGCTACGCCTGCGTGCGCAATTGCCCGGTCAAGGCCATCCGCGTCCGCCGCGACTATGCCGAAGTGATCGACGAGCGATGCATCGGCTGCGGCAAATGCGTGCAGTTCTGCTCGCAAAAGGCCAGGGTCATCTTCGACGGCATCAGCCAATGTCTGCAGCTGCTGGCCGGGCCGGCCAAACCGGTGGCGGTGCTCGGCTGTTCCTATCCCGCCTATTTTCACGATATCCGCTCCGGCCAACTGGTCAACAGCCTCAAACATCTCGGCTTTGCCGAGGTCCACGAAGGCACCGCCGGAGTCGACTTGCTGCAGGCAAGTTACCGGCAGGCGGTCGAATCCGGCAGCCGCCAGCCGCTGATCTACAGTCACTGTCCGACCGTGGTCGCCCTGATCGAACGCCACTACCCGCAACTGTTGAAAAATCTTGCCGGGATCGTTTCGCCGATGGTCGCCATCGGGCGCTTCATCAAACAGCGCTCCAGTCAGAATACGCCGGTGGTCTATGTCAGCGCCTGCTTTGCCGGCAAGTTCGAAATCACTACCGAGGAAGTCGCCGGTGCCATCGACTGCGTGCTGACCTATCGCGAGCTCTCCCAGATGCTGCACGCGGCGGGGATCGACCCCCGGCGCCTTGCCGAGACCCCCTTCGATGGCCGCCGTCCCGAAGCAGGTCGGCTGTTCGCCATTCCGGGCGGGCCGTTCCGCGCATTCGGCATTCGCGACAACCTGCTCGACCCCGAATATCTGGCCACCGACGGGGAACAAAACGTCCTGGAAGTCATCCATGACCTGGCGGCCCGCCACATCGTTCCGCGCGTCGTCGACATCCGCTTCTGCAGCGGCGCCTGCCTCGGCGGCCCCGGGCGCAACAACCGCCTGACCACCTTCACCAAGCGCCGCATGATCATCGATCGCCAGCAGAACCAGTCGGTCCTTTACCTGACGCACCCGGCCTATCGCGACAATTTTCCGCTCCCCGATTTTGCCCGAACGTTCCGCAACAAGCATCGTACCCCGGAGATACCGAGCGGTGAGCGCATCCGCCAGATCCTTCAGGCCACCGACAAGGTTGAGTCGCGTGACGAACTGAATTGCGGGGCCTGCGGCTATGCAACCTGCCGCGAGCATGCCGTCGCCGTCTACCGCGGTCTGGCCGATGCAGACATGTGCCTCCCCCACAACCTGAAACGGCTCGAGGAAGACCGCGTCAATCTTACCCAGAAATACGAACTGGCCCAGCGCGCCCTGGCCGAACAGTACGGCGATACCGACATCGTCGGCCAGGACCCGCGCACCTTGGAGGTGCTGCGCCTGATCCACCAGGTCGGGCCGACGCCAACCACCGTGCTGATCCGCGGCGAGAGCGGTACCGGCAAGGAGTTGACCGCCCGGGCCATCCATGCCCAGAGCCAGCGTGCCGACAAGCCGCTGGTCACGGTCAACTGCACCACCCTGACCGACAGCCTTCTGGAAAGCGAACTGTTCGGCCATAAAAAGGGGGCGTTCACCGGCGCCATGGCCGACAAGCGCGGATTGTTCGAAGCCGCCAACGGCGGCACCATCTTCCTCGACGAAATCGGCGACATCACCCCGAAACTGCAGGCGGAACTGCTGCGCGTGCTCGACTCCGGCGAGATCCGCCCGGTCGGCGGCAACAGCACGGCAAGCGTCGACGTTCGCCTGATTGCCGCGACCAACAAGAATCTCGAACAGGGCATCCAGGACGGATGGTTCCGCGAGGATCTCTTTTATCGCCTCAACGTTTTCACCATCACCATGCCGCCGCTGCGCAGCCGGCTGGAATCGCTCGAGGATCTTCTCCAGGTTTTTCTGGCCCGCGCCAGCAAGCGCGTCAACAAGGCCCTGGTTGGGATCGAGGAGCGTGCCATCCATGCCATGCGCCAATACCACTGGCCGGGAAATATCCGCGAACTGCAGAACATCATCGAGCGCGCCGCGGTCCTGACCCACGACGAGGTGATCCACCTCGAAAATCTGCCGGTGATCTTTGCCGATCTGGCCATGCAGTCTCCGGATGGCACCTCGCCGGGGGGGTTTCGAGGACAGCGCCAGAAACACCTGACCCAGGTCGAGAAAAACCTTCTCGCCCACTATCTGCGGGAAACCGGCGGCAACGTGACTGCGGCGGCCCGTCGGGCCGGCATTCCCAGGCGAACCTTTTACCGACTACTGGAGCGTTATCAACTCCAGGGCACCAACTTCAAACCCTGACTCTTCTCGGCACAGCGTGTGCCATTTTTGGCACAAATATTTTCCTTGTTTTTTCGATAGGTTACGTCAGACACCCGGCGCCCACGTGCCAAAAGTGGCACATTAGCGCCACAGGCAACCCTCTCCCGGCACCCGGCTTAATCCGAAAAACCCGCCTGCCGTGGGCATCCAGGCTCTTTCTGATAAATTGGCACACTGATTGCTCTATACTTAATCCACTATCAAGGGAACAGCCAACAGAGCTCCTTCAGGGCCACTGCTCCCAACTTACGCCGCACGGGATCTCTCTCCCCCGCGCGGCGATTTTTTTTGCGCGCCGGGAGCAGACTTGACGAGCCCCCGCCCGAGCGTCATTATTGCCCCATCATCCCCCTGACCGGACAAAACCTTTCAATGGACTATTTTGCGCGGATTATCGATCTCTTCCTCCACGTCGACCGGCATCTGCTGGAAATCGTGCAAATCCACGGCACCTGGAGCTATGCCATCCTTTTTGCCGTCGTCTTCCTCGAAACCGGCATGGTCGTCACACCGTTTCTCCCCGGCGATTCACTGCTCTTTGCCGCCGGCTCGCTGGCTGCCGCCGGCGCCTTCGACCTGCCGTTGCTGCTCCTGCTGCTGTGCGTGGCGGCGATCCTTGGCGACACTCTCAACTATTGGATCGGCCGCCGGATCGGAACCCGGGTCTTTACCGAGGGGAGCCGCTTCTTCAAGCAGGAGCACCTGCTGCGCACCCAGCGCTTTTATGAACGTCACGGCGGCAAGACCATCATTCTCGCCCGCTTCCTGCCGATCGTGCGCACCTTCGCTCCCTTCGTCGCCGGGATCGGCCGCATGCATTACGGCCGGTTCTGGGCCTACAACGCGGCTGGCGGCGTGCTGTGGGTCTGCGGTTTCGGCCTGCTCGGCTACCTGTTCGGCAACCTGCCGATGGTCAAGAAGAACTTCAGCCTGGTGATCCTGGCCATCATCGTCATCTCGGTCGTGCCGATTGCGCGCGAACTCTGGCGGGCACGGCACGGCACCCGCGCCGCCGACCCCGGACAGACGCCATGACGCAAGGGATCGACCCCGAACCGCCTTCCTCTCCCTGGCACACCCTCTCGTCCGCGGAAACCCTCGACCGACTGCAAACCACCCCGATCGGGCTGGCTGCCAGCGAAGCCGCCCGGCGCCTGTCCGAGCAGGGGCCGAACGAACTGCGGGCCACCCGGCAGGTTTCACCGTGGAGCATCTTCTTCGCCCAGCTGAAAAACACGATGATTCTCATCCTGCTGGTAGCGACCGGCGCCTCGGCTCTGCTCGGCCATGGGCTGGAGGCGGCGGCGATCGCGGTCATCGTGTTGTTTGCCGTCCTGCTCGGCTTTATCCAGGAGTTTCGCGCGGAGCGGGCCCTGGAAGCGTTGCGCCGCCTGGCCGCTCCCAACGCAACCACCCTGCGCGACGGCGAAGAAACCCAACTTCCCGCCCGCGAACTGGTGACGGGTGATATCGTCATGCTGCAGGTCGGTGATCGCGTCCCCGCTGACTTGAGGCTGATCGAAGCCATCAATCTGCAGACCGAGGAAGCGGCCCTGACCGGCGAGTCGCAACCGGTCACCAAACAGACGGCTCCCCTCGTCACGACATCCCTCCCGGTCGGCGACCGGACCAACCTGGCTTTTGCCGGCACAACCGTCAGTTACGGGCGGGGTTGCGGCATTGTCGTCGCGACCGGCATGGGCACCGAATTCGGCCGGATTGCCCAGTTGCTGGAGACGGTCGAAACCCGCCTGACTCCGCTGCAGGAAAACCTCAACCGGGTTGGTCACTTGCTGGCTCGTGCCGCCCTGGCGGTGGTTGCGGTCATCGTCATGCTCGGGCTGTGGCGCGGGCAGCCGTTCATCGACATGCTGATCTTCGGCATCGCCCTGGCCGTGGCGGTGGTTCCCGAAGCCCTGCCGGCCGTGGTGACCATTTCCCTGGCCATCGGTGTCCAGCGAATGGCCCGCCGGCATGCCCTGATGCGCCGCCTGCCGGCCGTGGAAACGCTGGGGAGCACCTCGGTGATCTGCTCCGACAAGACCGGCACTCTCACGCGCGACGAGATGACCGCCCGGATCCTTTATGTCGGCGGTCGGGAGTTGACGGTCGAAGGGGCCGGCTACGAACCGGTCGGCAGCTTCCGCAGCGGCGGCACCCCGGTTGAGCCTGATGACATGACGCTGCGGTTGCTGCAGGCCGCCGTGCTGGCCAGCGATGCACGACTGATCAGGGATGCCGGGCAGGAGCGGTGGCTGATCAAGGGAGATCCGACCGAAGGCGCGCTGGTGGTTGCCGCCGCCAAGACCGGCCTGGACAAACGGGAGCTCGACGAGCGCTTTCCACGCACCGCGGAAATTCCCTTCAGCGCCGAAAGCAAGCGGATGACCACCGTGCACCACGGTCCGGACGGGTTCTTTGCCTGTGGCAAAGGCGCTCCGGAGGTGATGCTGTCGGCCTGCACCCGGATCATGACGGCGGACGGCGACGTGCCGCTCGATCAGGACCGACGCCGCGACCTGCTCGAGCGGGCACAAGCAATGGCGGGGCAGGCACTGCGGGTGCTGGCCGTGGCGGAGCGGCCTCACGCTGCCCTGGCGGAGGCCGAACGGGAGTTGACGTTCCTTGGCCTGATCGGGATGAGCGACCCGCCCCGCCCCGAAGCCCGGGTGGCTATCGCCACCTGTCGCACGGCCGGAATTCGCCCGGTCATGATCACCGGCGACCACCCGCTCACTGCACAGGCAATTGCCCGGGAACTCGGCCTGTTGGATGGCGGACGGGTCGTCAGCGGCAATGAACTGGAAAGCATGGACGACGAAGAACTGGCCCGGGCGGTCGGTTCGATCGAGGTCTATGCACGGGTCTCCCCGGCTCACAAGCTGCGCGTGGTCAACGCCCTGCAGCGACAAGGGGAGGTCGTGGCGATGACCGGCGACGGCGTCAACGATGCCCCGGCCCTGAAACAGGCCGACATCGGCATCGCCATGGGGATCACCGGCACCGATGTCAGCCGCGAAGCGGCGGCAATGACGCTGACCGACGACAACTTTGCCTCGATTGTCGCCGCGGTCGAGGAGGGGCGCGGCATTTTCGGCAACATCAAGAAGTATCTGATGTACCTGCTCTCTTCGAACATCGGCGAAATCGGGTTGATGGCCGGTGCCGCCCTGACCGGGCTGCCGCTGCCGCTGACCGCGGTACAGATCCTTTATGTGAATCTGGCCACCGACGGTCTGCCGGCGCTTGCCCTGGCGGTCGACCCGCCGGAACCGGACCTGATGAACCGCCCGCCGCGCGATCCGCGGCGGGGGATCTTTACCCGGCCGGTGCTGGTGCTGATGCTGACGGGAGGATTCTGGTCGACGGCGGTCAACCTCGGGCTCTTCGCCTGGGCGCTGCAGTCAGGGCGGAGCACCCGGGAGGCGATGACCATGACCTTCGTGTCTCTGGTCCTGATCCAGTTCTGCAAAGCCTACAACTTTCGCTCCGACCGCCGCTCGCTGTTCGAGCAACCGTTTGTCAACCGCTGGCTGAATCTGGCGATCCTCTGGGAAGTGGCATTGCTGCTGCTGATCATCTACACCCCGGCACTGCAGGCGCCGTTTGCCACGTTTGCCCTGACGCCCCTCGACTGGGCCATCGTGGTGACTCTGGCCGCAACCGTCTCGCCGGTGCTGGAACTGGTCAAGTGGCTGGTACGGCGCGGCCACTTCAGCAAAAAAGGGTAGACATTTCTTCACTATCTCTCATTTTCAGTCTCGCTAAACCGGCCTGCATCGGCTATGCTTCTCCGAGTTGACCACCTCCGGACCGGACCGCCCCATGCCAAAGGTCAAAGACACCCCGATCGGGATTACCACGCTGGAGGATATCAGTGCGTTGATCCTGCAGTCGCACGACCTGAACGAGACTTTGCGCAACATCGTCTCGCTGGTCGCCCGGCGCATGAAGGCCGAGGTCTGCTCCATCTACCTGCTCGACAACGACCGGCAGACGCTGCGCCTGTGGGCAACCAAGGGACTTTCGCGCCGCGCGGTCGGCAAGGTGACGATGCAGATCGGCGAAGGGCTCACCGGCATGGCCGCCCAGGAACGCCATCCGGTCGCCATCAAGGAACCGGAAAGTCACCCGCGCTACCGCTACTTCAAGGAAACCGGCGAAGAGAAGTTCCACTCCTTTCTCGGTATTCCGCTGTTCGACCGCAACGCCCCCCTTGGCGTCATCGTTCTGCAGACCAAGGCTCTGCGCGAGTTTCGCAAAGAAGAAATCAGCGCTCTCTCGGCAATCGCCTTCCAGGTTTCCTCGATCGTGGTCAACGCCCGCCTGCTCGACTCGATCCGTTCCAAAGAGGAGGAAACCCGCCAGGTTGCCGCTCAACTGGAAGTGGCCCGACAATCGCTCGCAGTCCATGAACCCCACAAGCATGCCGCCAGCACCCTGACCCTGACCGGCACCATCGCCTACCCCGGCGTCGCCACCGGCCCGGCAGTCATCCTGCAGGAACGGCTGGGTTTCGCCGACATTCTTCATGAGACCGACGTCGACGTCGACATCGAGCTGCAGCGGCTTGAAGGCGCCATCGAAAAGACCCGCATCCAGACCCTGTTCCTGGAGAAACAGGTAGCCGAACGCCTCTCGGAAAACGACGCGGCCATCTTTCATACCCACCTGATGATCCTTGAGGATCGCAGCTTCATCGAAAGGCTCCGCAACGAAATCCGCTTTGGCTACGGGGCCCCGTATGCCCTCGAAAAGGTGACGTCGGAGTACATCGATGCGTTCAACCGCATGGAAGACGCCTACCTGCGGGAACGGGCGGCCGACATGGAGGATATCAGCCGGCGCATCCTTTCCAACCTGATGGGCAACGGTACCGACAACCTGCTGCAGATCAGGCATCCGGGGATTTTGGTGGCCCGCCAACTGCTCCCCTCGGACATGGCGGTTCTTGACCCGGAGCGCATCCTCGGCATTGTTACCGAGGTCGGCGAGCAGAATGCCCACGCGGTCATCATGGCCAAATCAATGGGGATCCCGGCGATGGTTGCGGTCCGCGGCCTGCTCAAGGCGGTCGGCCCGGATGAAGAACTGATCCTCGACGCCAACTCCGGCAAGCTTTACATCAGCCCGCCCCCGACGGTTCGCAAGGAGTATCGTCGACTCCTGGCCGATCAGAACCGGGAGCAGAGCAGGCTCGAGGAGTTTCGTCACCGCCCTGCGGAGACGGCCGACGGGTTGCGCATCAGCCTGCGGGCCAACATCGGCCTGATCAGCGACATCGATGTCGCCCGCAAATTCGGCGCCGAGGGGGTTGGCCTTTATCGCACCGAATTTCCCTATATGACCCGCAGCAGTTTCCCCAACCGCGATGATCAGTATCATCTCTACCGGCGGGTGGTCGAGGGGTTCGACGGCCAGATGGTCACCATCCGCACCCTCGATATCGGCGGCGATAAGGCACTCCCCTATTTCGCTCACCCCCACGAGGACAATCCATTCATGGGGTGGCGTTCGGTCCGGGTGTCGCTGGACAACCGGGAGATCTTCCGCACCCAGATCGAGGCCATCCTGATGGCCGGCCAACATGGCCCCGTGCGCTTGCTCTTTCCGATGATTTCCAGCCTCGATGAACTTCGCGCCTGCCGCGAGGTGATCGACGAAGCCCGCAAGGAGCTGAGGCGGGCCAAAATTCCCCATAATTCCAACCTGCCGGTCGGGGTTATGATCGAAGTCCCCGCCGCGGTTCGGCTGGTTTCACGCCTGGCGCGCGAAGTCGATTTTTTTGCCCTCGGCACCAACGACCTGATCCAGTATCTGCTCGCCGCCGATCGCAACAACCCGTTGGTCAGCAAGTACTACGACCCGCTCCACCCGGCAGTGCTGCAGGCCATCGCCGAAGTTGTCGCGGCCGCGGACCGGTTCGGCAAAGGTGTCTGCCTGTGCGGCGAAATGGCCACCGATCCGATCAACCTGTTGGTGCTGATGGGGATGGGGTTGCGCGAATTTTCGATGCCGGCACCTTATATTCCCCGCACCAAGGCATTCCTGCGGAGCGTCCCCGACAGCATCGTCAAAAGAGCCTGGGAGGAAGCTTCCCGCCTCGATACCAGTGGTGATATCCGCATCTGCCTGGCCCATCTGCTGGCCTCCATCGAGACCGGTCACTGAACCTGCCGCCCCTGTTCCAACCGGGACAATCGTCTTCAACCTGTGCCTGGCAGAAAAAGCTGGCCGAAACACCAATGGCGCGGTTGGTCGCGACCAATTGTCCGGGAACGCAGGGGAAACGGATAGAATCGGCCGGAGCCGGAGAGGAAGGAAGAATGGTAAGCTAGCGGCGTGGAGTGGGCGCCGGGGTTTCCAACGGCTTGACCGGTACAAATCGGGACTTGCCGTCGTCCCAGCGATAACCGCCGGCATTCCACAGGCGCTCCAGTTCCAGCCAATCGATGTGCACCCCCGCCATCTCGTCGACCGTATAGGACGCCTGCAGCATTTCACCGTCATCGATGCGGGCATCGCCATTGAGATCGGCCCAAAGGATCGGGGCGACGGCAACTCGTCCCTCCCCCTGTACGGGGACGGCAGCCTGGCTCTCCCCCGAACCGGCAACCACCTCGCCTTGAAAATTTCCGACGCTCCCCGGCTTGGCGGCACGATCGACCTCCACCAGATAAACAATCCGGTCCCGACCATCGCCGGCCTTGACGATCCAGCGCACCATGCCGTTGTCGTTGTCGAGGCTGGATGCCGGTGGATTGGATTGCAGCAGTTTCCATCCTTTTGGCAGATATTCGCGCAGGATGTACCCGCCCTCGCCGGAACGCTGGGTCAAGCGGACCTGGACCGGAATGGCGAATCCCGGTGCCGCAAAAGGAGGGAGAACCCGTTCGGCGGTAATACTGGCGGGAGGGAGAGGTTGGCGTTCCTGTTGGCGTAAAAGCACCAGCACGAGGGCAAACAGCAAGAGTGCCGTGATACCGGCGGCAAAGGTCAGCGGCAGCCAATTGCGCGGCGCGGGTCCGGGTTCCCCCTGGGGCTCCGGCTCCGGTTTTCGCAACAACTCGGCAAGGTCGACTTCTAGAGCCTCCGCCAGTTTGAGCGCATTGTCGCGCCGCATCGATGGATAGCGGTTGTTTTCCCAGCGGGAGATGGTGTCCGTGGTAACGCCCACCACCTTGCTGACATACAGCTGGGTCAGCCGTTTCTCCTCGCGAATTTGTTTGAGAACCGTCCCGTCGAGGCAGATGCTGGCGGACGTGTCCGGAAGCTTTCGACTCATGGCCATTAGCTTATCAGGGTGGAGCAAACGTGTAAATCGCGATTTTTTATCCACATAAGAACTCGACATTCCATCTATAACCACTTTAAATCACATGATTTCATACAGACATCGATCGACATTTGACGCGATGTCTGCTGTTATTTCGAAAAAACCCGGTTATAAAGTGAGCAACGATAGGAGGCTCTAAGGAGCCCAGGCAACCAACCCCAAAGAAACAGGAGGAAAAAATGAAACGTCTGATCGTCATGCTGATGGTACTGGTATTCGTAGGCGTAGGCGTGGCCATTGCGGCCGACACCGTGACCTATGAAGCGTCGCAGGGGAAAGTCACCTTCAACCACAAAGCTCACAGCGACAAACTGAAGGACTGTTCCAAGTGCCACAAAGGGACCCCGGCCAAGATTGACGTCACCAAGGACGTGGCCCACAAGGACCTGTGCAAGAAGTGCCACCAGGAAATGGGCGGCCCCACCAAGTGCGGCGACTGCCACAAGAAGTAAACGACCACTTCATTGCTGTAGCACGCAAGGGCGCCGGAATACCGGCGCCCTTGCCGTTTGTGGTGACTGGACAGCGAGGCAGCCGGGATGAGAGGATAACTCATGGCTTACGATTTTATCTTTTGGGACAACGACGGCGTGCTGGTCGATACCGAGGGCGTTTACTACCAGGCATCGCTCGAGGCCCTGTCGCAACTGGACTTCGACCTGACTGAGGAACAGTTCGCCGAGATCTCCCTGGCCAGCGGGCGCAGCGTGTTCGAACTGGCAACCGATGACCAAAGCGTCATGGAAGAACTCCGACACTGGCGAAACACCCGCTATAGTGAGCTGTTGAGCGGACGCGACCTGGTTCTCCCCGGCATTCGCGACACCCTGGCGGAACTGGCGCCCAAAGTGAACATGGCGGTGGTCACCAGTTCACGACGTGACCACTTCGAAATCATCCATGCCAGTTCCGGCTTGCTGGACTTCTTTGACTTCACCCTCTGCCGGGAAGATTACCAGGCGGCAAAACCTGCCCCGGAATCCTACCTGCTGGCGCTGCAGCGCAGCGGCTGCAACCCCAAAGCCTGCCTGGTCATCGAAGACTCCTTGCGTGGCCTGGCGGCGGCCAAGGCCGCCGGGCTGACCTGCTGGGTCATCCCGTCCAAACAGACGCGGAAGCAGAATTTTTCCGCGGCCGACCGTGTCCTGGCGCACGTTGAAGAACTGGGACTGCTGCTGGCATGACCTTGTTTGAGATTCTCATTTTCATCTGAATTTTTTCTTGCATTATCCTGTCTGCTTTTGTTATATAAAGACCAACTCTTCGTGTTGCCTGCAAACCGGAGAGCTTTTGGACCCCGCGCATCCCCCCCCTCCTTGCGCGGGGTCTTTTTTTATTTGCATCCCATCCCGCATTTTTCTCACTTTTCCCTTGACGGCGGCACCTGCCACCCCTAGAATTCACTCATGTACCTTGGCTCACAGGCCAGGGTTTTCGCCCCGCGATTCCCCTCCTTCGCGGGGCCATTTTTTTGTCATGGCGTTGTACGTCTGCTACCATGAAACAAAGGCAGACAATGACCATGACCTCCCATGCAGGCCACAGCGATATCACCAACCTCGACGCCGTCGACCGCAACACCCTTCCGGAGGACGGCGGGCCCGGCTTCAACCGGCTGATCTTCGAGCTCAGTCCCTATCTCCTCCAGCATGCAGCCAATCCGGTCGATTGGTACCCCTGGGGGGAGAAGGCTTTCACCCGCGCGCGCAGCGAGGACCGGCCGATTTTTCTTTCGATCGGCTATTCCACCTGCCACTGGTGCCACGTCATGGCCAGCGAGTCTTTTGCCGACCCCGTGGTCGCAGCCGTCCTCGCCAGAGACTTCATCGCCATTAAGGTCGATCGGGAAGAGCGTCCGGACATTGACGCCGTTTACATGACTGCCTGTCAGATGATGACCGGCAGCGGCGGTTGGCCTTTGACCGTACTGCTAACCCCGGATCGGCAGCCATTCTTCGCTGCCACCTATCTGCCGCGCGAATCACGCGGCGGCCTGCCCGGCCTGATCATGCTGCTCGAACAGGTGGCGGTGCTGTGGCGAACGCAGCGCCCGCTCCTGCTTGACGCCGGGGCAAAACTGAGTGCCGCCATACTCGACCTGGAGCGTTACAACGGCGCAACGGCGCCCCTCGATGATCGCCCGCTGCGCCGGGCGCTGGCTGCCTGGCGCGGGACCTTCGACAGTCGTCACGCCGGCTTCGGCGGCGCCCCCAAATTTCCCACGCCGCATGCACTTTCCCTGCTCTGGCGCCTCAGCCGGCGACTCGCTTCGCCGGATGCCGCCCGGATGGCCGGAGCGACCCTCTCCGCGATCCGTCGTGGCGGAATTTTCGACCAGATCGGCTTCGGGCTGCACCGCTATGCGGTCGATGCCACCTGGACGGTGCCGCACTTCGAAAAGATGCTGTATGATCAGGCGCTCTTCATCCTGGCGGCTCTCGATGGCTTCCAGGCCAGCGGCGACCCGAGTTTCGCCGCCATGGCACGGGATACGGTCGGCTATCTGCTGCGCGACCTGCGTACGGAGACAGGGGCCTTCTGCTGCGGGGAAGATGCCGATAGCGAAGGGGCCGAGGGAACGTTCTATCTGTGGACGCCAGCGCAGGTAGAGGCAGTCCTGCCGCCGGAGCTTGCCGAACTGGCCTGCCATGCCTACGGCATTACTCCCGTCGGGAATTTCGAAGGGAAGAGTGTTCCGACCCTGGCCATGACGACCGCGGAATTGGCCGCAGCCTACGGGGAGCCAGAGGAGAACCTGGCCCGGCGTCTTGAACAGGCCCGGCTGGCACTGCTGGCGCACCGTGCCGAGCGTATCCGCCCGCATCGCGACGACAAGGTACTGGCCGGCTGGAACGGCTTGGCGGCCGGCGCCGTGGCCCGAGCCGGGGCAATCCTCGGCGAACCGGAATGGATTGCCGCGGCCGCCGAGGTCTTTGACTTTCTGCAGTCGGCCCTGGTCGACCGGCACGGGCGGCTGCAGCGCAGTTGGCGTCGCGGCACGGCCGCCACCCCCGGTTTTGCCGAGGATTATGCCTGGCTTGGCTGGGGATTGACCGAGCTGCACCAAGCCCGGCAGGCAGTCAACGATCTGGAACAGGCCCTGCGTTGGAACGAGGAGGCCCTGCGGCTGTTCGCCGACGGCGAAGGGGACCTATGGGAGTGCGGGGCGGACGCCGAAGCCGTACTGGGACGGGGCCGGGCGACGGTGGACGGTGCCATGCCGGCGGCCGGGTCGGTGCTGGCGCTGAATCTGTTGCGCCTCGGCGATCTGACGGGTACGCAGCGGTTGCATGCCGCGGGAGAACGCCTGTTGCGGGCACGGCTCGGCCGGCTCGGCGGTCACCCGGAAGCCCACGCCCAACTGCTGATCGCCCTCGACTACGTCCTCGGCCCTCGCCAACAGGTTGTGGTGAGCGGCACCGCTACGCCGCGGCAGACCGAAGGCTTCCTGACGGAGGTTCGCAAGCGCTTCCTGCCGCACGCCCTGGTGCTCGTAGCGCAAGGCCACGACGAGGCCCTGACCCGGCTCACGACCTTGACCACCGGGCGGACTGCGCCGGAGGGCCACCCGCGTGCCTGGCTGTGCAGCGGGAAGAGCTGCCAGCTGCCGGCCGCCAATGCCGGCGAACTGGGCCGCCAGCTCGAAAGCGTGAGCGGCCTTGCTACCCCGGGAGCCCTTCGCGAAACGCCCGCAACAGGTGGGGAATGAGCTGTTTCTTCCGGGAGATCACGCCTTTCAGCTCGAAGAGATCCTCCGCCAGCCGTGGATAGGCGACTATCTCCAGAAGTTCGACATCCCCCTGTGCGAGGAGCAGACTGCTCTGGGTGACGATGTCGGTGATCAGCAATCCGGCCAGATTCAGACGCCGCTCGCGGCACAGTTCGGCCAAACCGGCGGAGAGCGCCTCGCGGCGACCGTGAAATTCCTCCAGAGTGACCACTTCCACCTGACCGATACCGAAGCTCCGGCCGCCCGCTTCGTACTCCTTGAAATCCGTAGTCAACAGCGCCGCCACGCTCGGGTAGGAACCAAGCGCGCTGCTCGCGGCAAAAATCGAGCGGCCGAACTCCGCCACATCGAGCCCGGCCAACCGGCCGAGGGATTCGGCCAGCGACCGGTCGCTGTCGGTGGTGGTTGGCGACTGGAGCAGAACCGTGTCGGAGAGCAGGCCGGCAAGGAGCAGCCCCGCCACCTGCCTTTCCGGCTCGATCCCGGCCTGCCGGTAGAGTCCCGCCACCACCGAGCAGGTGCTGCCCAGGGGCTGATTGATGAAACGGATCGGCAGTTCGGTGTGGAAGTTGCCCAGCCGGTGGTGGTCGATTACCTCGAGAATCTCGACCTGGTCAGCTCCCGGAACCGCCTGGGAGAGCTCGTTGTGGTCGACCAGCACCAGCTTGATCGCCGATGGGGTCAGCAGGTTGGTCTTGGTCACCACCCCCGCCAGGCGGCCATCGCGATCGACGGCCAGCGCTCCCGGCGCTTTCCCCTTGAGAAGGGTGCGTTTGACATCCTCGACGCGCTCATCCAGCCCCACGGTCGGCACCGAGGAGTCGGCCAGATGCCGCACCGGCGTGGACAGCCTGGTCAGCAGGGCGCTGGCGGCCGTATCCCGGGGGCTGATCAGGATCGACACCCCGCGCTCGCGAGCCGCGGCCACCACTTCGTCGGCGACGGAAAGACCACCCGTAACCACCAGCACGCGTACGCCCATGGCAACCGCGTCGCGCTGAATCCGCTTGCGGTCACCGGTGAGAACCACGGCACGCTTCGGGTCGGCAGCCTCCAGATGGCGAAGAAATGTGTCGCCGGCCATCGCGCCGACATAGATATCGAGTTCTTCCTCGGTTTCCGGCGCGTGCAGGTATAACGCCGTGGCGCCGAGACACGCCTGGATCGAGGCCGGCGAGGTCAGCACGCGGCGAATGCCGCCGCTCTCTTCACCAAGGAAAATCTGCTCGGTCAGACGTTTGAGGATCAAGGCCCCATGGGCCCGGCCCTGATCGTCGATCACCGGCAGCATGCGGATATCGCGACCGCGCATGATGTCCAGAGCCCGCATCAGGGGTGCTTCACCACGCACGGTGATCGGCTCGCCGCCGAGGATATCGCGAACCCGCGGAAAGACATCGTTCAAAGGCTCCGGGGCATCCGCACCGAGGGTATTGAGAATGAACTCGGTCTGCCGGTTGAGATCGCCGGCCCGGGCCGGCCGTACTTCAGAGCGCCCTTGCCGGCGGCATAATGCTGCATAGCCGATGGCACTGCAGATCGAGTCGGTATCGGGATTGCGGTGGCCGATCACATAGACGGTTTCGCGGCTCATGGCTGTTTCTGCTCCTCGTTCAGACGGCCGTAGACATCGCCCAGGCCGATGACATTTTCGACAATGCCACGGGCCGGGCGGCCCGTTTCATCAAACCAGGCATACAAATCGGCTCCTCCGGTATCGAACACCTCGGGGTCGACTTTGATTCGCAGCAAGGTTCCCGCAGTCGGGAAAAACGGGCGGGCAAGGCGTTCGTTATCGGACAGCACCTCGACCTCGATATCGGAGATTCCCCTGGTCGTGAAGGTCGCAATCTTCATATGCGCCCCGGCTGTCAGCGGCCCGTAGACACCGGCACGCAGATTGTAAAACCCGGTCAGAATGTCGACCGGGCTCTGCTCGACGGGCAGTTCGAATACCGGACCAGGCCGGAACTCCCCGTTTTCACCCTTTTCCTGATACACCTTGCCGGCCAGGTAGTCAAACCGGTAACGCTTCCCCCGGTCGTTCCATTTGCCCCATTTGCGCTTGTGGATCGACGACTCATGGCTGATGCTGCGCAGGCGGCCGGAAGCATCCTCTTCCATGATCGAGACGTAACGCTGGGTCCGTTCACCGGTCAGCCAGGAAGCGACCCCGAGGGTTCGAGCTTCGAGTTCGGCACGAAAACGCCCCGGCGTCTTCTCGGCCGTCAATTGCAGATGCCCCTCGGCAAGATCCCTGAAAACCAGAAAGTCCAGAGTATAGCGATGATGCTCACCAATCATCTGCTGAAACGACCGTTGCGGCAGCACCGGTCGGGAAAGCGGTTGACTGACGGCGAAAACGGTGCCGGCCAATACCGCACCGAGCATCAATAGAGAGAAAAACATGCGTCGCATGGGTTGCCAACCGATCTGCCGGCAGCTATCCGGCAATTCAGTATAATATGGCCCACCGGGAGTGTCGAGGATTACCCCGTTGCGGCCCGAGGGCATTAAAGGTTTGCCTTGACTAAAACAACAGCGCAAAATTAATATTCATATATACGATTTTTCTCGAGAGAGGCCGCCATGCCCGATGCAGAATTTGTCAAAGCCCGCAACTTCGACCGTGAAGCCGAAATCCTCAAGGTTCTCGGCCATCCGATCCGGCTCAAGATCGTTGCCGGCCTGATGTCGCAGAGTTGCAACGTCAAGAAGATCTGGGAATGTCTCGGTCTGCCGCAGGCAACCGTCTCCCAGCACCTGGCCTTGCTCAAGAACAAAGGGATCATCGACGGCCGCCGCGACGGCGTGGAAGTCTACTACCAGGTGGTTTCCGGGCCGGCGCGGGACGTCGTCACGGCGCTGCTCGGCGGACCGGCCTGCCGATGACCCGCATCACGCTGCGCCGCGGGCATGATCGGCGGGTCCGCGGTGGACATCCCTGGATATTCAGCAACGAAATCGACTCTCTCGACGGCCCTGCCGAACCCGGCGCGGCCGTCGAAATCTTTGCGGCCGACGGCCAGCATCTCGGCACTGGCTATTACAATCCCCACTCCCTGATTGCCGCGCGCATTCTGACCCGCAAGACAGAATCAATCGATACTCCGGAGTTTTTCCTCAATTCACTGAGGAAGGCACTTGAATACCGGCAGCGGGTTTGCGGCAGCCTGGAGGCCCTGCGACTGGTTCACGGCGAAGGTGACGGCCTGCCGGGCCTGGTGGTCGATCGCTACAGCGACGTATTGAGCGTGCAACTGCTGACGGCGGGAATGGAACGGCGGCGCGCAGCCATCGTTGCCGCACTGCGGGAACTTTTGGCCCCGCGCGCCATCGTCGGGCGCAACGACAGCGCCAGTCGGGAACTGGAAGGTCTGTCGCGCCAGGTCGAATTGCTGCACGGGGAAGTCCCGGAGACGGTGGCAACGGTCATCAATGGCCTGCGGTTTGCCGTGGATGTCATGGCCGGGCAGAAAACCGGACTGTTCCTCGACCAACGCGAAAACTGCCGGCGCCTGGAGGGACTGGTGCAGGGCAGCGAGGTCCTCGACCTCTTCTGCTATGCCGGCGCGTGGTCGCTGCACGCCGCCAGCTATGGGGCAAAGCAGGTGACGGGGGTGGATGTTTCCGCGGCGGCAGTCGGGCAGGCCCGGGAAAACTCGCGCCGCAACCATGTTGAAGAACGCTGCCGCTTCATCGCCGCCGATGTTTTCGATTTTCTGCGCGAGCAACGCGGTCGGCGCTTCGGGACGGTGATCCTTGACCCTCCGGCCTTCATCAAGAGCCGCAAACATCTGGAAGAGGGGAAAAAGGGTTATCTGACCGTCAACCGCCGTGCCCTGGAGATGGTGGCGCCGGGGGGGATCCTGGTCACCTGCTCCTGCTCCCACCACCTCGACCGCGCCACCTTTTTGTCGCTGATTACCCACGCCGCCCAGCAGGCCCGCCGCGGCGTGCGTCTCGTCGAGATGCGCGGCCAGGCCGCCGACCACCCGGCCCTCCCCGCCTGCCCGGAGACCGATTACCTGAAATGCTTCGTATTATACGTTGAGTAGCCAAACGTCCTTAAGGATGAACTTCATCTTCGCCCCCCTCCCCGCTCATGGCTTTTCGGCAATCGCACAGACCACCTCGTAAGTCGCCGGGATCCCCTCGGCAAGACGGTAACCCGCTTCGTAGATTTCCAGCATGCGCTGCATGACCCGGCGCGAAGCGAGGCCGTGAGGTCGCTCGGCGGCGGCGTTGCTGGCGCCGATCTGTTTGAGTTGACGAAGCAGCGCCGGAACATCGGGGTGCCAGTCGATCTCGGCGGAACAGGCAAAATCGCGGAGGATCAGGCCGGCAGCGTCCAGAGCCAGGGTGACTTCGCTCGGCGAGGGGAAGTTCTGGGCATGGGATGGATGGCCGCTGTTGCACTCGACCACGGCCTGGCGATGGGCAGTGCGCAACTCATGCAGGGTACGCTCGCCAAACAGGGCGACGGCGAAGCGGCCGCCGGGGTGCAAAACCCGGGACACCTCGCGAAAGGCGTTCGGAAGATCGTCGACCCACTGATAGACACTACTTGAAACAACCGCGGTAAAGCTCTCGTCCGCAAAAGGGAATCTCCTTGCATCACCATCACACGCCATGGCACCGGGGAGTCGCTGCGCGGCCGCCCTGGTCATGCCGTGGGCAAGGTCGGTCAGCACGAAACGCCTGTCGGCCGTCACGCCGCCGAGTTCCAGCGCCAAGGCACCGGTACCGGTACCGACGTCGAGCACCAGGCCGGTCAGCTGGCCGCAAGCCGCCAGGCGCGCGGCCAGCTGCGCAACCACCCGTTTCTGCACGGCGGCATAACGATCGTAATCGTCGGCATGCCTGGAAAAATGCGTCCGCAGCAGGCGGCCGTCGATGGCGCTTACCGGTCCCATGTCAAGAATTCCCGGATGATCTTGGCCACGTCATGAGGTTGTGTCCAAAACGGCGCATGGCCGGCATTGGCCAACTCTCGCAGTTGCCCATGCGTCAGGGCTGCAGCCAGGGCCCGGCCAGCGCCGACCGGCGTCACCTGGTCTGCCGTGCCGTGCAGTACCAGGGTCGGGCATCCGACCTTCGCCAGAAGGACCCGTTGATCCTGCACCGCCAACAGGTCAAGCAGGGCGGCGGCCGCAGCCCGGTCAGGCACTCCGCCGGGGCGTACGGCGAAGGCGCGGATCGCCCGCAGCTGTTCGGCATTGGCCTCGCCGGCGGCGAAGGTCAAGGTAAAAAAATCGCCGAGGGTGGCTTCCAGGCGCCTTTCGAGATTGCGGCGCAAAGCCCGCACCTGCAATGCGGGGAGACCGTGCGGCCAGTCGGCCGAACTGGTGAAACGCGGGGTGGTGGCGATCAGCACCAGCTTGTCGATCGGCGTATCCGCCCGGGCCGCCAACTCCAGGGCGACCATGCCGCCGAGGGACCAGCCGCCGAGCAGGATTGGCCCCGGGGCTATGGCCGCGATCCAATCGGCGATGTCGTCCGCCAGCACCGGCAGGGTTGCCGCGACCGGGGGGGAAGAGTGGCCATGGCCGGGGAGATCGGGGAGAAGCAGGCGCCAGCCGTCGAGCAGGCGGGCCAGTTCCGTGAAAGCGGCCCCCGACAGTGACCAGCCGTGCAGCAGGACCAGGGTCGGTCCCGCTCCGGCCTCCAGCCAGGAGAGGAGGCGGCCGTCGGGCAGGCGATGTTCGTGGCGAATCATCATCACGGTTGACGACAGGCGGCGATGATCAGCCCGGCGGCGCGGTCGAGATCGGCGGGTTCGTGGGTTGCCATCACCGTGGCGCGCCGCCGGCAGGTCCCCTCGGGGACGGTCGGCGGACGAATCCCCTGCAGGAAGATGCCGTCGTCGAGCAACCGGCGGGTGATTGCCATGGTCGGCGCCGGTTCGCCGGTCAGCACCGGCACGATCTGGGTGGCGCTGGTCAGCAGATCGAGTCCCGCGGCATGCAGCCGTCCGGTGAAAATCTCGCGATTCCGCTCGAGCGCGGCCCGCAATCGAGCCCCCTCGGGACTTTCGACGATGTCGAGGGCGGCCATGGCGGCCGCCGGCACGGACGGCGGCAGGCTGGTGGAAAAGATGAACGGACGGCTGCGGTTGATCAGGGTGTCGATGACCACCCGCGGGGCCGCCAGGTAGGCACCGGCCCCGCCCAGCGCCTTGCCCAGGGTCCCCATCTGCAGGTCGACCCGCCCCAGGCAGCCCAGCTGTTCGGCCGTGCCGCGCCCGCTGGCGCCGAGCCCCCCGGTGCCGTGGGCATCGTCGACCATCAGCAGCGCATCGAAGCGCTCCTTCAGCTCGCACAGGGCCGCCAGGGGAGCGATATCGCCGTCCATGCTGAAAACCCCGTCGGTGACAATCAGCCAGCGCCCCTTGCGGTGCGTCGCTTCGGCCGCCAGCAGCCGTTCCAGTGCCAGGAAATCCCGGTGGGGATATACCACGGTGCGGGCCCGGCTCAGCCGGCAGCCATCGATCAGCGAGGCATGGTTGAGCTCATCGGAGAAGATGACGTCGTCGGGCCCGAACAGTCCCTGGAGAATGCCGGTGTTGGCGGCAAACCCGCTGTTGAACAGCAACGCCGCCTCGCTCCCCTTGAAGGCCGCCAACCGCTCCTCCAGCCGCGCGTGCGGCGGCAGCGTACCGGACACCAGCCGGCTCGCTCCGGAGCCGGCCCCAAAGCGCCAGGTGGCGGCGGCGGCCGCTTCCAGCAGAGCCGGATGACCGGCCAGGCCAAGATAATTGTTGGAGCAGAGTAGCAAAACGTCGCGGCCGTCGACCACGGCCCGCGGCCCCTGGCCGTCGACCGTGCGCAGGGTACGGCGCATGCCGGCGGCGTCCAGATCGTTGAGTTCACGATTCCATCGGTCCATGTCAGGCCTTCCACGGTTGCGGCGGAGCAATGGTTCCCAGGCTGTCGAACAGAACCGCCTGGCGTTCGAGGTAAGCGACGAACGCCTCGAGCGTCCACCCGCTCGTCCGCACGAACAGCGCCCGGCCGCCAAAACCGTCACCGGCCGCTTTCATTCGGGTAATCCGCTGGTAACCGTGATGCGGATCGGCGACATAGCCGGAAAGGTAGTCCGGGGCATCCGACCAGCACAGCTCGGCGACAATCCCCGGCGCCCCCAGGATCTTCCCGGCCAGCACCAGGGCCTCGGCGACCCGGTGATGCCCCAGGCCGGCCGCGGCAAGTTCCGCACTGACGCCCTGGCGGGCGTCCATGACCAGATCCATGCGGCTGGCCCGCACCCCCCGGGCCGGATCGGCTTCCAGACGGGTGCCGGTGAGCGCATCGACGATCATCGCCCCGCGCATCACCCGCCCCCCCGGCGCCGGACCGGCAGCCAGTTGGGCCATGGCGACAGCGACGGCCACTGGCGCAACCCCGGCGCGCAACAGCAGTGCGCTGGCGCAGGCACGCCCCGTCATCCAGTCGGGAACATCGAAGGTCTGCACGTCGGGGAGCCGTCGGTACAGGATCTCCCCCGCCAGACGGTCAACGGAACAATGAACCCGGTCCGGAGCTCCCGAACCGGTGCCCAGGGCTCGCGCCACCAGTTCGGCGGCCAGGGCCGGCAGATCCCCGGCAGCCGCGATCCGTTCGGCGCCGGAGCAATGGCTGCCGTCGTGCTCGGCACGCATGCGGATACTGTAAAGGTCGCGCTCCATAACGGCAGAAATTATCAGCTGCCCCAGCCTATTGTCAACCTTAGTGCAACTACGGGTTGACGACCCTTTTCACTTGGGTTGCTTGGCCGCTCGTGATAGCCTGCCGGCGATTAATCAGAGATGCGACCATGCCCGACAAAACCATTTTCTACCTGCTTTTTGCCCTCTATGCCGCCGCCGTGTGCGGCTATGCCGCCCATGCCGTCTGCCGGCGCACCTGGCTGAGCCGGACCAGCCTGGCGTTGACCGCGGCAGGCGTGCTGCTGCACAGCGGCTTGCTGACCCAGCGCTGGCTCGCGGCCGGCTACCTGCCGGTCACCAACCTCTTCGCCACCCTGTTCTTTTTCAGTTGGGCCCTGGCACTGACTTTCTTCTACTTCGAACTGCGCTACCGGCTCGGCGCCACCGGCCTGTTCGTCATGCTCCTCAACCTGCTGCTGCTCGGCGGCGCGCTCCCTCGCGACCAACGGATTCCGCCGTTGATTCCGAGTCTTGATACCCCGCTCTTCGAGTTGCACATCATCTTTTCGTTCACGGGCTACGCCATGTTTGCCATGGCTTTTTCGCTCGGCGTGCTGTACCTGATCCAGGCCCGCATCGACTCCGCGGCGCTTCCCGACCTTGGCGTGCTGCGGCGCCTCAACGAAGAGGCGATCTTCCTCGGCTTCGGGCTCTTTACCCTGTGCATGGTCGCCGGCGGCATCTGGGCGCACATCGCCTGGGGCTACTGGTTCTCCTGGAACATCAAGAGCGTCTGGTCGTTCCTGGTCTGGCTCTTCTATGCCGGGATGTGCCATGCCAAGTTCGTGCGCCGCTGGCAGGGCGGCGTCTATGCCTGGCTCTCCATCGCCGGCTTCGGCGTCGTTCTCTTCACCTACCTTGGCATCGGTCTGCTCCTCGAGAGCAACCATCCTCTGGAGTAGTGTCCCGTGCAGTTGATTCTATCCTTTCAAATTGTGGCGCTTTCGGCCCCTGGCTACGTTGCGGTTCCTCGGCGTAGTCCCACTATGCCTGCGTCACCGCGCCTTGCCAGAGACCGAAATCCCTCACAATTTGCGCAGGGAACCAACCGCACGAGACACTAGCCATGGCCGACGACCGCACCACATTGCAACGCCTCTGGGCCGTCGGCTGCTCGCTGAAGCTGGCGATTTATGCCGCCTCGGCGGCAACGCTCCTGATCATGGGCGGCTCCCTGGCGATGAATGCCCATCCCCGGATTTTCGGCGGGATGGACGGCACCACCATCAATGCCTGGTTTGCCGGTACCTGGCCGAGTGCGCCGCAGCTGACCTGGTGGCTGCCGCTGACCGCCCTGTGCCTGCTGATCTTCGGCATCAACACCCTCTGCTGCCTGCTCGACTGGCTGACGCACCTGCGCGCCCGCTGGCGCAAGACCGGCGAGTACCTGATCCACACCGGATTTTTGCTCCTGTTGATCGGCTACGCCTGGGGAAACCTGGCGGGCTTTCGCTCCGGCCCGCATCGGCTCGCCCCCGGAGAGACGCTTGCCCTGCCGCAGCTGCCGGGGTACAGCCTGCAACTCGACAGCTTCACCCCTGATTTCAGCCCCGAGGGACGGCCCCTCGACATGGTCAGCGCGGTCGTCCTGCTGCGCAACGGCAACGAGGTGGCTCGTGGCACGGTCCGCATCAACCACCCGCTGCTGCACGACGGCCTGGTGATCCTGGCAACCTCCCTCGACCAACGCCTGGCCGGCTTCCGCTGCTTCCTCAACGGGGTAGGGACGATCGACCTGGCGCCCGGCAGCCGGGTAGCCCTGCCGGACGGCGGCACCCTTGGCGTGCTGCAGCTCCTGGCCGATGCGCGTCAGGCGGCCGATGGCCAGGTTATCCCCATGGGCGAGCAGCTTGGCAACCCGGCCCTGCAACTGCTGCTGTTGCGCCCGGACGGCAGCCTGTGGCAGGGATGGTATTTCCTGCGCGAGCCCCCGCCCTTTGAACTCGCTGCAGCAGGGGCGGCGCCCCGACCGTTGCAGCCGCTGGCCGGCTACGTCAGTCTGTTGACCGTCAACCGCGACCCCGGCGCCGGCCTGGCCCTGGCCGGCGGCATCTGCCTGACCATCGGCGTACTCCTGGCCATGCTTTCCTTCTACCGCAAGCGCAGACGGGGCGACCGTCCCCAGATCTGACTGCTCTGCCCGCAAAAGGCACAGAACGCATTGTTTTCCAAGACTTTTTACCTTGTGTCCGGCGGCTCCCTTCCGTTATATTGATTTAATTTGGTTTTCTATTTGCAGACCTTTCCCGGGGGATATGCGACCTGCCATGCCACGATCTTTTCGCGCCGCGCTGTTCCTGATTTTACTGCTGACCGTCTTTGCCCCACCG
>VEPG01000065.1 GCA_012026975.1 Desulfuromonas sp.
CTCCCCGACTCGCCCCCTTGACCAGTCCGGCGATATCGAGAAACTCCATGGTCGTCGGAATCACCTTTTGCGGCTTGACGATTTCGGCAAGGGTATCGAGGCGCGGGTCGGGAACCGAGACCACGCCGACATTCGGCTCGATGGTGCAGAACGGGTAGTTGGCCGATTCGGCGCCGGCCGAGGTGATGGCGTTGAAAATGGTCGACTTGCCGACATTGGGCAAACCGACGATGCCGCATTTGAAACCCATTGAAAGTCCGTTGCTAGCTACTGGGGGATGGGGGATGGTTAAATCCAGCCCCTGGCCCCTGATTGACAGATAAAACCGATAGCCGGGACTAGTCCCGGCTATCGGCGGCAATGTGTGCAAAGCGCGGAAGCTCAGGCGAGCAGTTCGCGATTGTTGTAGCTGTTCATCGCCTCGTTCGGACCACGCTGCAGCAGGAACTCCAAGGCGTCGACCGCTGCCTCGATATATCCCCCCAACTGCACCCGTTCACCGGAGGCAAAGCGGCTCAGTACGTAGTTCGACACATCGCCACCGGCCGGCGGCCGGCCGATGCCAAGGCGCATGCGTATGAAATCACCGCGACCCAACGCCTCGGTGATGCTGCGCAGACCGTTGTGGCCGCCGTGACCACCACCCACCTTGATACGCAGGCAGCCGTAAGGCAGATCGATCTCGTCGTGCACGACGATCAAATCCCCCGGCGACAGGCCGAGGGATTGACAGGCCGGGGCGACACTCGCCCCACTGCGATTCATGAAGGTCTGAGGGAGCAGGAGGGTGGCCTCTTCCCCGACCAGCCGCCCGACACCGTAGACGCCCTGATAACCCTGGCGCTTGATCGCGATGCCGGCGCGGGCCGCCAGGCGGGTCGCCACCATGAAGCCGATGTTGTGGCGGGTGTCGGCGTAGCGTTCGCCCGGGTTGCCCAGACCGACGACCAGCTTCAAGGGATCGGTCAGGCCTCGGCCGCTTCAGCCGCGGCTTCCGTCTCCTCGGCCTTGTGACCGGTGACGGTGACTACGGTGAAGTTGACGTCATGGGGCACCTCGATACCGGCAGGAAGCTTGATGTCGTTGATATGCACGACATCACCGACGCCAAGTTCGGCCACCTCAATATCGATGGAGACCGGGATATTGTCCGGCAGACAGACCACTTCCAGTTCATGGCGGATGATATGCAGCTGGCCGCCGAGTTTTTCCCCTTTCGATTTGCCGATGGCATGCACCGGCACCATGACGTGGACCTTCTGGGTGAGGTCAACGGCCTGGAAATCGACATGGGTCGCTTGCCGGCGCAGCGGATGCACCTGCATATCCTTGAGGATGACCACCTTGCCGTCGAAGGGTCCGTCACCCTGCAGGGTGATCAGGGTGTTCCATCCCGCTTTGGTGGCGATGGCCTGGGTCAGCGCCTTGGGATCGACGGCGACGTTGCAGGCGGCCATCCCTTTGCCATACACCACGCCGGGGACCAGCCCTTCACGCCGCAGCGTACGTGCGCCGCCTTTGCCAACGCGTGCACGTGAGGTCACTGTAAGTTGAGATTGCGCCATGATGTCACTCCTTGTTCTGCTTCGGCCGTTTCAGGCCGAGGTTGGTTTCGATATGAACTGAATCGCGTCAGATAAACAGTGAGCTGACCGACTCTTCCTGGTGGATGCGACGGATTGCCTCGCCCAGCAGATTGGCAACGGAGAGCTGACGAAGCTGCGGGCATTGCGCAAGCTTTCCTTCCACCGGGATGGTGTTGGTCACCAGAACTTCCTTGATACAGCTCTGACCGATCCGTTCCAGCGCCGGGCCGGAAAGGACCGCATGGGTCGCCGTGGCGTAGATGTCGCCGGCACCGCGGGCCTTGAGCGCGGCGGCCGCCTGGCAGAGAGTCCCGGCCGTATCGATCATGTCGTCGACGATGACGCAGGTTTCTCCTTCGACATCGCCGATGATGTGCATCACTTCGGAGACGTTCGGTCCGCTGCGGCGCTTGTCGATGATTGCCAGCCCGGCATCGAGCCGCTTGGCAAAGGCACGCGCCCGTTCGGTCCCGCCGGCATCCGGCGAGACGACGACAAGATGGCCGCTCAGGCGACTGCGGATATCGTCGAGGATGACCGGGGCGGCATAGAGATGGTCGACGGGGATGTTGAAGAAACCCTGGATCTGCCCGGCATGCAGATCGACACACAATACGCGGTGAACACCGGCGGTCGTGATCAGATCGGCCACCAGCTTGCTGGTGATCGGGGTGCGCGGCGCCACTTTGCGATCCTGGCGGGCGTAGCCGAAATAAGGGACGACGGCGGTGATGCGCGCGGCCGAAGCCCGCTTGAGGGCATCGACCATAACCAGCAGTTCCATCAGGTTCTGGTTCGCCGGCGAGCAGGTCGACTGCACCACGAAGACGTCACGGCCACGAACATTCTCCCCGATCTCCACCATGATCTCGCCGTCGGAGAAGGTTTTGACCACCGCTTTCGACAGGGGCAGACCGAGATCGGCACAGATTTCCCTGGCCAGCGTCGGATTGGAATTTCCGGTAAAAATTTTCAGCTCACTCAGCACGTTTGGCTCACCGTTGGAAAAATTGCAGGCCATGGCACCCCATGACCTGTAAAACGCATACTGCCGGTACCCCTGGCGAAGGGCCCCGGAATGAGTGACGGAAGTGGCAGGGGCGCCAGGGATCGAACCTGGGAATGCCGGAATCAAAATCCGGTGCCTTACCGCTTGGCGACGCCCCTGTAATTCTTCCGCAGGATCAGACAGGGCTGACCGCCGCCGTCCACCAGCCGTTGCCGAGCGCCAATTGCGCTGCGGCATTCTCTGCCGCGGCCTGTCCGGCAAAGACCCCGAAAACCGTGGGGCCGCTCCCGGACATCAGCACGCCAAGCGCACCGGCTTTCACCAGTTGTGCCTTGATACCGGCGATTTCGGGATAACGTGCAGAGGTGACCGCCTCGAGATCGTTGCGCAGCAACTGCGCAAGATCTGCCATCCTCTCGGGAAACCTTGGAATTTTAGACATGTGCCGACAGTGTGTCAACCCCAAATTTTGGTAAACCCATGCCGTGGAGACGGCAAACCCGGGATTGACCAACACCAGCCAACACGGAGGCAGGCCGTGCCAGGGCTCCAGAACTTCACCGATGCCGGTAGCCCAGGCAACCGTTTCTCCGCACAGAAAGAAGGGGACGTCGGCACCGAGACGAACACCGAGCGCCTGCAATTCACTCCGCGACAGGTCGGTGGCCAACAGGTCGTTGAGGGCCATCAGAACCGCGGCGGCATCCGACGAACCGCCACCCAGACCGGCTGCCGCTGGAATCCGCTTGTCGATGCAAATGTCGACCCCAGTCTGCCGCCCCGCATGGTCGAGAAAGAGTCGCGCCGCGCGGGCGGCGATGTTCTGCTCGCCGGCGGCCAGTTCCAGACCGGGGCAGTCGACTGTGATCTGATCGCCGGAACTCAGGGCGACCCGCACCCGGTCATGGAGCGACAGCCGTACCATGAGCATGGCCACGTCATGGTAGCCGTCGGGGCGTTTGCCAAGCACGTCGAGGATCAGATTGACCTTGGCGGGGGCGGAAACAGTTCGCTGCATCGGGCTCACAAACGGGATAGGGGTTAAAACTGCATCATGGCGGCCGATGGAGACACTGTCAAGGACGGACGTAATGCGGAGCGACGGGTTCCCCTTGGACACCCGTCGCTCTGGCGGGAGAGGTTGACGGCTGTCTGGAAATATTGCTACTTGAGCAGTTCAGGCTGACGACAGATTGCCAATAAGGCCCTGAGAATGTCGACAGTGGTCAGAATCCCCACCAGATCTCCAGCAGCATCAACCACGCACAACCCGTGCAACTTGTGCTCCTTGATCAACTCGGCGGCATCCACGAGATCGGTCTCCGGGGTAACCGTGAACGGTTGGTCGTTCATCGCATCTTTTATCGGGGTCTTCGACAGCAGATAATGAATCTCCCAGGTATCGAGGCAAGTGGCCCTGCTTGGCGTGTATTCCTTGACAATGCGGTCGGTCAGTAGTCCGACGAACCGGCCGTTGCGCATGACCGGCAGTCGCCTTACCCCGGCCTCTTTCATCCGGTGGACCGCTTCGATAATCGACGCATCTTCCTCGATAGTGATCGGGTTTTTAGTCATCCAGTCCGCAACCTTCAGCATGACTCCTCCTCCGGCGCGAGGCGCCGTCAGCCGTTTACATTCCGAGAAACGCTTTGCGAACGTGTTCATTACCGAGCAATTCCTCGCCGGTACCGGTTAGCACCACCCGGCCTGTTTCCAACACGTAAGCGCGGTGGGCGATGCGCAGCGACTGGTAGACGTTCTGCTCGACCAGCAGGACGGTGACTCCCTGGCGGTTGATCTCGGTGATCGTCTCGAAAATGCTCTTCACCAGGAGCGGCGCCAACCCCAGCGACGGCTCGTCGAGAAGCAGCAGCTTGGGGTTGGTCATCAGTCCGCGGGCAATCGCCAGCATCTGCTGCTCGCCGCCGGACATCGTTCCGCCGAGCTGCTTGTGCCGCTCGCGCAACCGAGGGAAAAGGGTGAACACCCGTTCTATATTGGCCTCGCGGTCGCCGCGCGCACTTTTGATGAACGAGCCCATGCGCAGATTCTCGGTCACCGTCATCTCGGGGAAGATCTTGCGCCCTTCGGGGACCTGGACGACGCCAAGCTCCACCACTTCGTGGGACTCCAGGCGAGTCAGATCGGCGCCGCCGAAGGTCAGCGTGCCGGAGGTCGGCCGAACCAGCCGGGAGATATTCTTCAGGGTGGTCGACTTGCCGGCCCCGTTGCTGCCGACCACGGTGACGATCTCGCCGGCATGGACCTCCAGGTCGATGTCCCAGAGGACCTTCAGGTCACCGTAGCTGAAATTGAGTTTGTCGATCTTGAGCATGAAATCCCTCGTGGCGCCGGACGGCGGCTCAGTGTTCGGAGCCGAGGTAGGCTGCGACCACCTCGGGGGTGGCGACGATCTCGGCCGGGGTTCCCTCGGCCAGCTTCTCTCCCGAGTTGATCACTACGATCCGTTCGGAGATGCGCATGATCGCTTTCATGTCATGCTCGATGACCACCTGGGTGATGCCGTCTTTCTTGATGTCGAAGATCAGCTGAATAAGCTCTTCGCTCTCAGCCGGGTTGAGGCCGCCCATGATCTCATCGAGCAACACCAGTTTCGGCCGGGTCGCCAGCACACGCGCCACTTCGAGTTTCTTGCGCTCGCCGATCGGCAGCCCGCCGGCCAGGAAGTTGAGCTTATGCTCAAGGCGTACCACCTTGACCTGTTCCATGGCCACGTCGCGTGCCACTTTCAACGAGTTGGTCCGGCACAGGGCGCCGACCATGACATTGTCGAGCACACTCATCTTGGCCAACGGCCGGACCTTCTGCCAGGTCCGCGCCATGCCGAGCTTGCAGACCTTGTCGGGCTGCAGGCCGTTCATGCGCCGTCCATCGAAGGTCACCTCGCCGCGCGACGGCGGGTAGTAGCCGGTAATGCAGTTGAACAGGGTGGTCTTGCCGGCGCCGTTGGGGCCGATCAGCCCCATGATCATCCCCTGTTCGACGCTGAACGAAACATCGGAGTTGGCCGCCAGTCCGCCGAAAAACTTGCTGACGTTCTTGACTTCGAGAATGGCCATCAGGCGTCCCTCCGCGTAATCTTTTGCACCAGTCGCGTCACGAAGCCGAGGACCCCCTCCGGCATGAACAGGATGACGATCACCACCAGAATGCCGTAGATCAGCACGTGGGCATGCGCCAGGTTCTCCTGCAGGAAGATGCCGACCTTCGAGTCCTGACTGACCAGGCCCATGGAGAAAAACGCCTGAGTGATCAGGTTGCTGCGCAGCGCTTCCGACAGCGGCACCAGCACCAGGGCGCCGACCACCGGGCCGAACAGGGTACCGATCCCGCCGATGATGCTGATCAGCACGATCTGCACCGACAGGTCGAGGGGGAGCACGGTGTTCGGATCGACGAAGCCGACGTAGACGGCATAATAGCTGCCGGCCAGCGAGGTGAGAATCGCCGAGATGACCAGGGCGATGTTCTTGTACAGGGTCAGGCTGATGCCGAGGGAGTGGGCGGCATCCTGGTCTTCACGGATCGCCTGGAAGAAGTAGCCGAGCTTGGAATGCTCGACCACCCAGGTCACGGCGATGGTCAGCAGCGCCAGGCCGAGACCGAAGTAGTAGAACGGCACCTTGGAGAGAAAATCGGTGATGACCGTGCCGCCGATGGTCAGCGGCGGCACCGACACCGCCAGGATCCCCTCGGCGCCGTTGGTCAACTCCTTCAGATTGAAGGCGGACAGACGCATGATCTCGGCCACGGCGATCGAGGCCAGGACAAAGTAGGGCCCGCGCAGGCGGAAGCAGATGCTGCCGATGATCAGGGCCACGCCGACCACCACCACCACGCCCACCCAGACGCCGAACCAGGGGGGGATCCCCTTCGCGGTCATCAGGATCATGGTGGTGTAGGCGCCGACCCCGAAGTACGCTGAATGGCCGACCGAGTACTGGCCGGCATAACCGCCGAGGATATTCCAGCTCTCCCCCATGATGACGCTGAGGAAAAAGAGGACCATCATGTGCAGCGCGTAGGGGCTCTTGACGAACTGCGGGAAGAGCAACAGCACTACCACGGCCGCGGCAAACAGGCCCAGCCCCAGGGGGGAGGCGCCGCGCCGGGCGGTTGCGGAAAGGGTCACTCTCATGGTCGATGACCTCCGCTCACATGCGCGACGTGCCCATCAGGCCGGATGGCTTGAAGAGCAGGACGAGGAGGAACAGGACGTAGACCACCACTTCTTTCCACCCGGACGAGATGTACACCGCGCTCATCGATTCGGTCACGCCGATGATGATTCCGCCGAGAGTGGCGCCGACGATGCTCCCCATGCCGCCGAGGACGGTGATGACGAAGGCCTTGAGGGTGAAGGCCGAGCCGACCTGGGGGAAGATGTAGTAGGTCGGCGAGATCAGCGCGCCGGCGGTGCCGGCCAGTGCCGAGCCGATGCCGAAGGCAAGGATCGAGGTCCAGCGCACGTTGATCCCCATCAATTGGGCGGCTTCGCGGTCCTGGGCGGTGGCACGGATCGCTTGGCCGATGTCGGTCTTCATCAGGAACCAGTAGAGGGCCGCGGTGATAGCCGCGGTAATAAAGAAGGAGATCGCCAGCGGCTGCGACACCGAGATCCCGGCCAGGTCGACACTGCCCGACGAGTAGGAGGTGGTCAGGATCTTGTAGTCCGAAGTGAAGAGCAGCATGATCGTGTTGCTCATGATCAGGCCGAGACCGATGGTCAGCAGTATCTGGTTCTGCGGCAGGGCGCCGAGCATGCGGTTGATGAAGAACTTCTGCGTCAGGGCACCGAAGGCGAACATCACCGGGATGCAGATGGCCACCGACAGGAACGGGTCGATGCCGAACACGGAAAACAGGAAGTAAGTCAGATACATGCCGATCATCAGAATGTCGCCGTGGGCGAAGTTGATCACCCGCATGACCCCGAAGATGATGGTCAGACCGATGCCGATCAGGGCGTAGACGCCGCCGATAAGGACACCGCTCATCAGTGACTGGAGAAAGACGATCATGAAGGGGGCACTCCGTTCAGGGTGCGCTCGCACAGAAATCAGCTTGCGCGGATAGTGGGGCGCCCATGATCGGGCGCCCCATTTGCTTCACTGATCAGCCGCGTTGGCGGCCGGGATCACTTCCAACCGGGGAAAGGATAAATTGGCTTTACCTTGCAGACCTTGCCCGGGCAAAAAACCGTCTCGGCCTTGCCGTTCTGGTACTGGATGACCGGCATCATGTGCTTGTTCTGGTTCGTGAAGCCCTCGTAATCCTCGAACTTCACCTCACCCATGATCCCGGTCCAGGTGCCGGTATCGAGAATCTGGCTGACTTTCTCGCGGTCGCCGCCGGCCTTGGCCGCGGTTTCGCCCATGATCATCATCGCCTGGTAGGCGCAGGCAGCATGGTAGGTCGGCTTCTTGCCGAACTGCTTGTTGTAGCGTTCGTAGAACTCGGGGGCGCCCGGGGTGCCCATGTCCGGGGTCCACTGGGTCACCGAGAAGACCGCATTGGAAATGTCCTTCTCGCTCTCGAACTGGGCGGTGTCGAAACCGGCGCCGCCGCCGAGGAAGGCCTGCGGCGCGAGCCCCATTTCGCGCGACTGGCGCATGAGCAGAATGGCGTCGGCCACGTAGGAAACCATGAAGACCAGGTCGGGGTTTTGCGCCTTGATCTTGGCCAGGGTCGAACGGTAGTCGGGGGAGCCCTTCTGGTAGGCCTCATCGGCCACAATTTTCAGCCCTTTCTTGGCAGCATAGTCCTTGCCGGCGGCGGAAACCGAAGTGCCGAAGTCAGTCGATTCGTAGATGAAAGCGATGGACTTCGGCTGGCCGAGGTTGAAGGCCGCGTCCATCAGCGCCTGGGCATAGTTGTGCGCCGGAGCGTTGAGGCGGTAGACCCAGGTGAAGCCCTGACGGGTGATGTCTTCCTTGGCGGCAGCCGGCACCAGCTGCGGCACCTTGTACTTCATCGCCTGCTGGGCCACGGCATTGGCGCACGCCGAGGTGTACGGCCCGACCACACCGGCGACGCCGTCCTGAGCAAGTTTTTCCATGGCGCTCATGGAGATCTGCGGCTTGCCGGTGTCATCTTCCTTCATCAACTGGACGTCGATCCCCTTCTTCTTGAGGTCCTCGACGGCCATGGTCACGCCGTTGGTGAGGTTCTCGCCGATCGGCGCTTCGGGGCCGGTGATCGAGTTGATGAACCCGATCTTGACCGGCGCAGCCAGCGCCAGCGATGACAGTGCCACCACGAGGGTGAACAGCAGGAGCAGAACCTTGTTGCGCATTGGACGCCTCCTTTTTCTTATGGGTGGGGGGTGACGTGACGAACTCGGCACGATTGCCTCACTAGCTTAACAGCCGCAGAGTGAAACTCAAGGGGACCCGCATTGACTGTTCCAAAACATTGTTATCAATTTTAATCAAGTTTGGCAACACAAGTATTAAATAAAGTCACCCGCACGTAATTCGCCTTCGATTCAGAAATTTATCGAGGTGGCGGCAAACGTGAGAACCAGCATCAATCCAAGGTTCTCAACGCAAAGAGGCCGGAGCACGATGGCTCCGGCCTCTCGAAAGGATCAACCTCCGGCTGAATCAGCCGAGGAACAGGTTATGGTTGCGGGCGCGGTTGGCCAGAATGGTGGGGTCGATTACTTCGCCGCAGCAGGAACACTTCCACGCATCGAAGGCGCGCACAAAATCGTAGAACTTTTCAGCATACATCCGACTCTTGCACTTGGGACATTTCATGGCGCAACCTCCTGTTTGATGTCAGTGCCGCGATCCCCGCTGCACAATTGGTTTTACCTACACATTTCACAAGGTATGCCAGACAATAAAAACGGGGGCCTCATCGGCCCCCGTCGTCCCTGCTTGAAAGATATTTCCTGTTTATTTACAAAGAGTTACCATCTTCAACAAAAAATGGTCGCAACGCTTTCAGCTTCGCCGGGCCGATCCCTTTGACCCGTTCAAGGGCTTCGAAACGGCCAAAGTCGCCATAATTTTGACGGTCTATTTCAATCTGGGCGGCCAACTTCTCGCCGATCCCGGGGAGCGACACCCAATCCTCCCGACTCATTCGATCCGGATGGAGCAGGATTCCCAGAGCCAGCCGCTGACGGGCCGGCATCCAGCGCTGCTCGATCTTCCCCTGAGCAGGTGTGGTATCGGCAATCTCAAGGGCCATGCCATCGACGACGACAGCATCGTCGGCAACACCACCAGGCTCCCTCGAATCCGCCGACAAGGCACCCGTCAATTCAATGACGCCCCCAACCGTCAATCCGTCAGAAAATTGATGCACCCCGGGATTTGGAAAACCGTTGCCGAGTAAAATCCGCACCCCGGCCGGCGTTTCCAAAGAAAAAGCCGGGGAATCCTGCGGCGGCAGCATTCCCCGGCTCAACAACAGGGCCACGGCCGCAAAGACCGTCAACCCAAACAGCAATGGCGGTTGCGACCGGACGGAGCTAATGTCCATCCTGGTCCCGGAGCAGTTTGTATTGGATGGCATCGATCAACGCCTGGTAGGAGGCATCGATGATATTGTCGCTCACCCCAACCGTCCCCCAGCGTCCGGACTTGTCGCCCGACTCGATCAGCACGCGGATCATCGAGGCCGTCCCTTTCCCGGCCGGCAGCACACGCACCTTGTAATCGTAGAGTTTCATCTCCTTGAGGTGCGGGTAGAACTGCTCCAGGGCCTTGCGCATGGCGTTGTCGAGCGCGTTGACCGGACCGTTTCCCTCGGCGGCGGTGTGTTCGATCTTGCCGCCAACCTTGACTTGCACGGTTGCTTCCGACGAGGGCATCTCGTCTTCGTGGCGCTTGGTGTCGATCACCCGGAAGCCGATCACCGAGAAAAAACTGCGCAGGTTGCCGAGCGCCCGGCGCATGAGCAACTCGAAAGACGCCTCGGCCCCCTCGAACTGGAACCCCTGGTTTTCGAGATCCTTAATCTTCTCGAGGATCTCCAGCGTCACCGGATCCTTGCTGTCGATATTGACATTGAACTCCTCGGCCTTGGCGAGGATGTTCGAGCGGCCGGAGAGATCGGAGACCAGCACGCGGGTCACATTGCCAACCTTTTCCGGACGGATGTGCTCATAGGTCTCCGGGTGGCGCTGAATGGCCGAGACGTGCACGCCACCCTTGTGAGCGAAGGCCGAGTTGCCGACATAGGCCTGATGCTTGCCGGGAACCAGGTTGGCCAGCTCATAGATGGTGCGCGACACCTGCCGCAGGCTGCGCAACTGCTCGTCGGAGACGCATTCGCGCCCCATCTTCAGCTTCAACGCCGGGATGATCGAACAGAGGTTGGCATTGCCACAGCGTTCGCCGAAGCCGTTGATCGTCCCCTGCACATGGACCACGCCGTTCTCCACAGCCACCAGCGAGTTGGCCACCGCGCACTCGCCGTCGTTATGGGTGTGGATCCCCAGAGGGGTCTTGATGCGCTTCCTGACGATCTTGACGATTTCGGCCACCTCATACGGCATGCTGCCGCCGTTGGTGTCGCACAGCACGATACAGTCGACGTTGGCCTGCGCCGCCGCTTCCAGTGTCTTCAGGGCATAGTCCGGATTGGCCTTGTAACCGTCGAAGAAGTGCTCGGCATCGTAAATGACTTCACCGACATGCTCCTTCAGGTAGGCTAGCGAATCGTTGATCAGCTCGAGATTCTCCTCGAGGCTGATGCGCAGCGCTTCACGGACGTGGAAATCCCAGGTCTTGCCGAAGATGGTCACGGTATCCGGTTCGGCCTGCACCAGCGTGCGGATGTTGTTGTCCTTGTCCGGGGTGACCTTGGCCCGCCGCGTCGAACCGAAGGCGGCGATCTTGGCGTGGTGCAGTTTGACCTTGCGGATATCCTTGAAGAAGGCGATGTCCTTCGGGTTCGACCCCGGCCATCCGCCTTCGATGTAGTCGATGCCGAGATCATCGAGCATCTGGGCGATGCGGATCTTGTCGGCCACCAGGAAGGAGACATCTTCCGCCTGGGTACCGTCGCGCAGGGTGGTGTCGTACAGCCAGACTCTGCTCATGCCATTCTCCCCTGGAGCGTTTTGCCCGGACTAACCCTTGGCCAGGCCGAAGGCTTCGTGCAGCACGCGCACCGCCAGTTCGGTGTATTTGTCGTCGATCACGCAGGAAACCTTGATCTCGCTGGTGGAGATCATCTGGATATTGATCCCCTCGTTGGAGAGGGTCGAGAACATCTTGCTGGCCACGCCGGAATGGGAGCGCATGCCGACGCCGACAATCGACACCTTGGCAATCGACTCGTTGCTGTCGACACCGGCGGCGCCGACCTTGGCCGCGGCTTCTTCGACAATTTTGAGCGCTTTCTTGAAATCGGCGCGCGGCACGGTGAAGGTCAGGTCGGTATACCCTTCGTGCGAGACGTTCTGGATGATCATATCGACCGTGATGTTCGCCTCGGAGAGGGGCGAGAAGAGCTTGGCGGCGATCCCCGGCTTGTCGGGGACGCGCATCACCGAGACCTTCGCCTCGTTCTTGTCATAGGTGATCCCTGAAACCAGCACTGCTTCCATGTCGGCATCCTCCTTCGTCACCAGAGTCCCTGGATTGTCGTTGAAACTGGAACGGACGTGGACCACCACGCCGTATTTCTTGGCAAACTCCACCGAGCGAATCTGCAGCACCTTGGAGCCGAGCGAGGCCATTTCCAGCATCTCCTCGTAGGAGACCTTCTCCATTTTGGAGGCCTCGGGGACGATGCGCGGATCGGTGGTGTAGATGCCATCGACATCGGTGTAGATTTCGCAGACATCGGCGTTGAGCGCCGCGGCCACGGCCACCGCCGAGGTGTCGGAACCGCCGCGGCCGAGGGTGGTCAGACTCCCCTCGCGGTCGATCCCCTGGAAGCCGGCGACCACCACGATGGTGCCGTTTTTCAGGTCTTCGCGGATCTTGGTGCCGTCGATTTCCTCGATGCGCGCCTTGGAATAGGCGCTGT
Organism: Desulfuromonas sp.; assembly: GCA_012026975.1. Lineage (GTDB taxonomy): Bacteria > Desulfobacterota > Desulfuromonadia > Desulfuromonadales > BM103 > VAUL01. The sequence goes on from VEPG01000065.1 coordinate 12,610, forward strand.
CGGTGATGATCGGCACCTGGAAGCCCATGTAGCTTTTGGCCTTATAGCCCATCGACTGCAGGCACATGGCCAGCAGGGCGATCGACACCTGCTCGCCGGTCGCCACCATGACGTCGTATTCCCGTTCGCTGGGGAATTCGCACATCTCGTTGCACAGGGCCACCAGCTTGTTGGTCTCGCCGGACATCGCCGAGACCACCACGATCATGTCATTCCCTTCGTCGTAGGTGCGGGCAACGCGGCGGGCGACATTGCGGATCCTCTCGACGGAGCCCATCGAGGTGCCGCCATACTTTTGAACGACTAGTGCCATGGTTGGACAATCCTCCCTGCTGTCATCGGCACTCTGACCGATGACACGATGTAGAAGTCGCCCCGGCAAGGGGTCAAAACACCTTATTAGCAGGAAATTTCCTGCCGGTCAAAGGGTATTCGCGGCTTCAGCCAATGCCGCAATCAGTTCCCGGCCGATGACATCGTCGGCCTCGAAACAGAGTTTGCGCCTCATCGTATCGAGCCTGGCGAGGGTGACCCGCAACGATGCCGAGGGGAGCGTAGTGAGGCGGTCAGCCCACTCCACCAGGGTGACGCCCTCCCCTTCGGCGATCTCGTCATAGCCGAGATCCTCCAGATCCTCAACCCTCGACAGCCGGTAAAGATCGAAATGATAGAGGGGAAGGCGCCCGGCGTGGACATTCAGCAGCGTGTAGGACGGGCTGGTGACCGGGCTGTCGGCGGGAGTGTCCAACCCCTCGGCAATCCCCTGGGCAAAGCAGGTTTTCCCGGCGCCAAGTTCGCCGGCCAGCAGCACGACCAGCCCCGGCCCGGCCAGCAGCCCGAGCCGGCGGCCAAGGGCACGGGTCTCGGCCGGATCGGCGGTGACGGTGCTCCACGCGTTCAGGGACTAACTCCCCAGGCTGCGGATGAGATCGAAGCGGGCAACCACCCCGACCAGGCGCTCGCCGTCGAGGACCGGAAGGAGATGCACCTTGTGCTCGACCATGAGGTTGGCCACTTCCTCCACCGGCGTATCGGGCGTACAGGTGATTACCTCGCGGGCGCAGATCTCGCCGACCTTGCGCGCGGAGACCTTGCGCACCTCGTCGCTGAATACCTTCGGGCTCTCCAGGTAGAGCACCCAGTCGAACAGGGAGATGACCGTGGGGATGTGCAGCGGCTTGTCCTGTTCGATCAGGTCGGTCTGGCTGACCACGCCAACCAGTTTGCCGGCGGCATCGACGACTGGCAGCGTCTTGTAGTTATGCTCGACGAACAGGGCGGCCAGATCCTTCAGGTCGGTCTCCTCGTGAACCGTGCAGACCTCGCGGGTCATGATCTCTTTGGCAGTCAGCATGGGATCTCCTTGAACAGTGAGTTTCTGGCCATCGGCAATTCACGCAGCAGATCGGTGGCCAGCAGGCCGGCGTCGCCATATCGCGGGCGCAGCCGGTCGCCCGCCAGGCCGTGCAGGTAGACACCGAGGGCCGCTGCCGCCCCGGCTTCCATCCCCTGGGCAAGCAGCCCGCCGATCAGGCCGGTCAGCACATCGCCCATGCCGCCGCTGGCCATGCCGGGATGGCCGCTGGCATTGATGCGCACATGTCCGTCGGGGAAGGCCGTGAGCGTACGCGCCCCCTTCAGCACCAGGACAACGCCGTGAGCCACGGCAAAGTCGCGCGCCGCGGCAACGCGGTCGGTCTGGATCGCCGCCACGCTTTGGCCGGTGAGCCGGGCCATTTCGCCCGGGTGCGGGGTCAATACGGTGGCCCGGCCGCGGCGTTGGCCGAGAACCTCGAGATGGCCGGCCAGCGCATTCAGGCCATCGGCATCGATCACCGCCGGCAGGGGGGTCTCCTTGAGGTAGCGCCGGACCAGAGCGCCGGCCTCCTCGGAAGCACCGAGCCCGGGGCCGAGGGCCACGGCCTGCTTGTCGTCGCTTAACTCCAGCAGCGCTGCCATGGCCTGCAGGCTGACGGCGCCGTCGACCTCGGCCAGCGGCGCGGTCATCACCTCGACCAGATGCGCCGCGGCAATCTGCTGCATCCCGGCGGGGCAGGCCAGTGTTACCAGGCCGGCCCCGGCGCGCAGGCCGGCTTCGGCGCACATCACCGCCGCACCGCTCTTGCCCAGCGATCCGGCCATCACCAACAGGTGACCGAAGGTCCCCTTGTGGCCATCGGCGGGGCGCGGCGGAAGGAGGGAACGGGCCTCGAAGGCATCGACCAGCAGGAACTCGTCAGGGGCGGTGGCGGCCAGCGCCTCCGGGATGCCGATCGGCACGGTGACCACTTCGCCGGCATGCCCCGCACCCGGGTAGCTGACCAGACCAACCTTCGGGAAGGCGAAGGTCACGGTCAGGGTGGCGCGCGCCGCGACCCCGGGAATTGCGCCGCTGCCGGCATCGACCCCACTGGGAAGATCGACGGCCACGACCGGCGCCGACTGGTTGTTGAGCCAGTCGATGGCGGTTGCCATCACCCCCTGCGGAGCGCGCGCAAAGCCGGTGCCGAGCAGGGCGTCGATACACAGCCGGCAACCGGCGGCTGTCTCCAGAACAGCGGCCAGGCTGACGGTGTCGGGCGCTGCTTCGATCACCCCGCCCGCCTGCCGGTATTGGGCAAGCATGGCCGCGGCATCGCCGGAGACCAGCGCCGGCTCCGCCAGCAGAACCGTTTTCACCTGCCACCCGGTTTCGCGAAGCAAACGAGCAATAACGAAGCCGTCGCCGCCGTTGTTGCCGCGGCCGCAGAGGATCAGCACCGGGCCGGGGTGCACCCCGGCGTAGCGCCGGGCCACCGTATCGGCCACCGCCCGGCCGGCATTTTCCATCAGTACCGCGCCGGGAATGCCGGCATCCATGATGGTGCGGCGATCGAGCTCCTGCATGGCGGCAGCGGTCAGGACCTTCATGCGCCCTCCAGGATTACGGTGGCCACGGCATAGTCGCCGTCATGGCTGTAGGAAAGGTGAACCCTGTTGACGCCGCGTTCGGCGGCCAGTTCCGCCGCGCGGCCGCCAAGGACCAGGTCGGGCTTGCCGAGAGCATCGCGGACCACCTCGAAGTCGTGCCAGGCCAGGCCATCGCGCCAGCCGAGGCCGAAGGCCTTCATCCCGGCTTCCTTGGCCGCGAAGCGTGCGGCCAGGTGCGGCGCCGGGTCGGCCTTGGCCAGGGCGTAGTCACGCTCTTCGACCGTGAACAGACGCTCCAGCAGCGCCCCCTTCCCCTCGGCGAGGAAGCGGCGGAAACGCTCCGTGCGGGCCAGGTCGGTGCCGAGTCCGATAATGGCCAATTCAGCCGCCCCTGACCAGCGCCACCATCTCGCGCACGGCCCGGTCCATGCCGACCAGCACGGCACGCGAGATGATGCTGTGGCCGATATTGAACTCTTCGATTCCACCAAGGGCCACCACCGGGCGGATATTGACGTAATTCAGGCCATGCCCGGCGTGGATCGCCAGCCCCAGCTTCTTCCCCGCCCTGATCGCCTCGGCGATCTTGTTCAGTTCGGCGGCTTCGCCGCGGCCGCGCGCGGTGCAATAGGTGCCGGTGTGAATCTCGATACAGTCGGCCTTGAGGCGGGCGCTCTCCTTGATCTGCTCCAGTTCCGGGTCGACGAACAGGCTGACCTTGATCCTGGCCTGGCGCAGCAGATCGATGCCGCGGGCGAGCGCTGCCCGGTTCTTGACGACGTCGAGACCGCCCTCGGTGGTCAGTTCCTGGCGCTTTTCCGGCACCAGCGTCACGCAGTCGGGAACCACCTTGAGCGCAATCCCGACCATCTCCTCGGTCGCCGCCATCTCCAGGTTGAGGCTGGTCTGCACCGTGCGCTTGAGCACCATCAGGTCGCGGTCCTGGATGTGGCGTCGATCCTCGCGCAGATGGATGGTGATCCCCTCGGCGCCGGCCAGTTCGCAGATGGCGGCCGCCGTCACCGGGTCCGGCTCGACGCCGCCGCGGGCCTGGCGGATGGTCGCGACATGATCGACATTGACCCCAAGCCTAGCCATGACCGCCTCCGGCAACGGCACCGAGATGGGTTTCGACCGTTCTGGCGATATCGTTGGCCAACGCCGTGATCTCCTGCTGGTCCTGCCCCTCGAGCATGATGCGCAGCAGCGGCTCGGTACCGGAATAGCGGATCAGCACCCGGCCATCGTCGCCGAGATGATCGGTCACCCCCTGCACCTTGCGGGCGATTTCCGGCACCTGTTCGATCGGCCGGCGCTCGCGAACGCGTACGTTGACCAGCACCTGGGGAAGCGCGGTCATAACTCCGGCCAGTTCGGAGAGCGGCCGGCCGGTCTGCTGCATGATGGCCAGCACCTGCAGAGCGCTGATCACGCCGTCGCCGGTGGTGTTGTGATCGAGGAAGATCATGTGCCCCGACTGTTCGCCGCCGAGCCGGTAGTCGTGCCGGCGCATCTCCTCGACCACATAGCGGTCACCGACGGCGGTTTTGACTACCCGCCCGCCGGCCCGCTTGAGGGCGATGTCGAGACCGACGTTGGACATTACGGTCGCCACCACGGTGCGCTGCGGCAACTTGTCCTGGGCGATCAGGTGGGTGCCGCAGATCGCCAGGATGTGATCGCCGTCGACCTCATTGCCGTGCTCGTCGACGAAGATGCAGCGGTCGGCGTCGCCATCGAGAGCGATACCGAGATGCGCGCCGTGCTCGCGCACCGCGCCGGCGATGACTTCGGGGTGCATCGAGCCACAGCCGGCGTTGATGTTGGTGCCGTTCGGCTTGACCCCGTAGGGGATCACCTCGGCGCCGAGCTCGGTGAAGACCTCGGGAGCCACCTTGTAGGCGGCGCCATGGGCACAGTCGAGCACGATCTTCAGCCCCACCAGGTCAAATTCCTTAGGGAAGCTGTTCTTCAGAAAGACCACGTAACGGCCGACCGCGTCGTCGATGCGGAAGGCCTTGCCGACCTCGCTGGCGGTCGGGCGCAATTCATCGATCGATGACGGCGTGAAGACCAGTTGTTCCAGATGAGCCTCGACCTCGTCGGGGAGTTTGAAGCCGTCGCGGGCGAAGAACTTGATGCCGTTGTCCTGATAGGGGTTGTGCGAGGCGGAGATCACCACCCCGGCGTCGGCGCGCATCGAGGCGGTGAGAAAGGCGATCCCCGGGGTCGGCAGCGGGCCGACCAGCAGAGCGTCGACCCCCATCGAACAGATACCCGCCACCAGGGCGCTTTCCAGCATGTAACCGGACAGGCGGGTATCCTTGCCGATGACAATGCGGCTGCGCCGGTCGCGGTGTTTGAACAGGTAGGCGGCCGCCCGGCCGAGCTGCAGGGCGGTTTCGGCGGTCATCGGATGGATATTGGCGACACCGCGGACTCCATCGGTGCCGAACAGTTTTCGGCTCATCGGTTCTCCTCACGCGCCCGTTCGAGGCGGATATCGATACTCGCCGGCGAGATGCGGGTCACGACCAGTCCGCCAGGCGCCTTGAGATTTTCCTCAAGCCGCTTGAACGAGGTCAGTCCCGGCTTGAGGCCGGAGAGGTCCAGGGGGAGGCTGAGATCATCCGGCCCCAGATGCACCAGCAGGGCGCGCGGCCCGCTCAGGGTCACGGCCACGGCATCCGGCACCTCGTTGGCGATCACCAGCCCCTTGGGGAGGTTGCGGTATTCAACCGGCACCACGTGCGAACTTTCGTGGCGCTGCTCGCCCATGACGAAAAACCACAGAACCACGGCAAAGGCCAGGGAGAGCAGCTTCAGTGCCAGGTTTTCGCTGAAAAACCGCAGGATCATGGGTTAACGCTTCCTGGCCGCGGGACGGCGCGGAGTCAGCAGGCGCGTAAGCACCTTGTGCAGGGTGGGGGGATCGAGGTCGCGGGTCATCTTCCCGGAGATGACCACGGAAATCTTCCCGGTTTCCTCGGAAACAACCACCACCACGGCATCAACCAGCTCGGTCAGACCGATGGCCGCCCGATGGCGGGTGCCGAGGCGGGGACTGACGTTGGGGTTCTGGGTCAAGGGGAGGAAACAGCCGGCGCGGGTCAGACGGCCACGCTGGATAATCGCCGCCCCGTCGTGAATCGGTGACTGCGGGTGAAACACGGCGCTGATGAGATTGCCGGAAAGTTTGGCGTCAAGATCGGTGCCGATTTCGAGAAAATCGTTGATCCCGGTTTCGCGTTCGATGACGATCAGCGCGCCGAAGCGGCGGGTCACCAGGGCGGTGCACCCCTTGACCAGTTCCGCGATGGCCTGATCCTCCTCCCGGAAAGAGCGATCGGCAAAGAACGGATTGCGCCCCATGTGCACCAGGGCACGCCGGATGTCATTCTGGAAGATGACCACGATCACCAGGATGATCGAGGAGAGGAAGTTGTCGAGCAGCCAGTTGAGGGTGAACAGCCCCCCCACCTGGGAAGCGACGTAGACCACCAGCAGCACGGCCAGGCCGAGCAGCATCTGGACGGTGCGCGTCCCTTTGACGAGCAGGATGATCCGGTAGATGATAAACGCGACCAACAGGATGTCCAGCAGGTCGATCGTCCACCGGAAATGTCTCAGTAGCTCAAGCATCCACGCCCCCCGACATAACCCCTCAAATATGCCATTCCGCGCCCCGGCAGACGGCCCAGGCCATCATTGCGGCCTCCCGGGCCGGGCCGACTTCGTGAACACGGAACAACCTGGCTCCGGCCGCAACTCCCAACGCCACCGTGGCCAGCGTCCCGGCCTGGCGAGCCAGGGGATCGTCCTGCCCCAACACCCGGCCGATGAAACTCTTGCGCGACGTGCCGAGCAAAATCGGCCGGCCGAGCTCGGCAAAATCGTTCAGCCGCCGCAGCAGTTCCAGGTTGCCGGCCACGTCCTTGCCGAAACCGACCCCCGGGTCGACGGCGATCCGCTCCGGTGCAACCCCCGCGGCCACGGCAACCGCCACGCTGCGCCGCAGACTGTCCCGAACCTCACCGACCAGGTCGGTATAACAGGTATCGGCCTGCATCGTTTCGGGACCCCCGCGGGTGTGCATGACGAACAGACCGGCGCCGACCGCCGCAACGGTTGCGGCCATGTCCGGATCGAAGGTCAACCCGCTGACGTCGTTGATAAATTCGGCCCCGGCAGCAACGGCTGCCGCGGCCACGGCACTCTTGGTGGTATCGAGGGAAATGGGGAGAGCGATTTCGCGGCGCAAGGCCTCGACCACCGGCATGACCCGGTCAAGTTCCTCTTGCACACTCACCGGCGGAGCCCCGGGGCGGGTGCTTTCGCCGCCGACATCGATCAGGTCGGCCCCTTGCGCCACCAATTGCCGGGCATGGGTCAGCGCCGCCCCGACGGAAAAAAACCGGCCGCCGTCGGAAAACGAGTCGGGGGTGACGTTGAGAACCCCCATCAGCCGCGGCCGATCAAGCCCGATGCGGCAGTCGTGCCCGAGCAGGTAGCCCGGGCCGGCAGGTGGCCCGGAAAGCAGGATGCCGGTCCCGGCCGCCATCACCCCTACTGGGTGCAGGGGCCGTCGGCCGGTGCGAAGCTTTCGCCGACTTCTCCCGCCGGTGGGGGCGTTGCAGCGCCGAAGACCATTTCGCGGATCTCACTGCCATCAAGGTTTTCACGTTCGAGCAGCATCTCGGAAACCTTGACCAGCGACTCACGGTTCTTCTCGAGGATATCGTGGGTACGCCGGTAGCTCTCTTCGACGATCCGGCGGATCTCCTCGTCGATGGCCACGGCGGTTGCCTCGCTGTAATTCTTCATATGGCCGAAATCGCGACCGAGGAAGACTTCGCCTTCCTTCTCGCCGAAAGCCAACGGGCCGAGCCGTTCACTCATCCCCCACTCGCACACCATCTTGCGGGCGATCATGGTGGCCCGCTCCAGGTCGTTGGAGGCCCCGGTAGTGACGCTGTCGAACACCAGTTCCTCGGCGACCCGGCCGCCCAGCAGGGTGCAGATGCGGATGTAGAGACCATCGCGGGTCTCGTTGTACTTTTCCTCGGTCGGCAGGTACATGGTGACCCCCATGGCCCGGCCGCGCGGGATGATGGAAACCTTGTGCACCGGATCGGCCCCGGGGATGAACATCGCCACCAGCGCGTGACCGGCTTCATGATAGGCGGTCACCTTCTTCTCCTCCTCGGTGATCACCATGGAGCGCCGTTCGGTCCCCATCATGACCTTGTCCTTGGCGGCCTCGAGATCATCGAGGTTGACTTCGTTCTTGTTGGCGCGGGCGGCCAGCAGCGCCGCTTCGTTGACCAGGTTTTCGAGATCGGCCCCGGAGAAGCCGGGCGTCCCCTTGGCCAGCACCTCAAGGTCGACGTCACTCCCCAGAGGCACCTTGCGGGCATGGACCTGGAGGATCTTCAGGCGGCCGCGCACATCGGGGCGCGGCACCACCACCTGGCGATCGAAGCGCCCGGGGCGGAGCAGCGCCGGGTCGAGCACGTCGGGACGGTTGGTGGCGGCGATCAGGATCACCCCCTCGTTCGACTCGAAGCCGTCCATTTCCACCAGCAGCTGGTTGAGGGTCTGCTCGCGCTCGTCGTGACCGCCGCCCAGGCCGGCGCCACGATGGCGACCAACGGCATCGATCTCGTCGATGAAGATGATGCACGGGGCATTCTTTTTCCCCTGCACGAACAGGTCGCGCACCCGGCTGGCGCCGACGCCGACAAACATTTCGACGAAATCGGAACCGGAGATGGAGAAGAACGGCACCCCGGCCTCGCCGGCAATGGCACGCGCCAAAAGGGTCTTGCCGGTACCGGGAGGGCCGACCAGCAGTACCCCTTTCGGGATGCGGCCGCCGAGCCGCGAGAACTTTTTCGGATCCTTCAGGAACGAGACGATCTCTTCGAGTTCGTCCTTGGCCTCGTCGATGCCGGCCACATCGCTGAAGGTGATCTTGGTTGACGATTCGTTGAGCAGCTTGGCGCGGCTCTTGCCGAAACTCATTGCCTTGCCGCCGCCGGACTGCATCTGGCGCATGAAGAAGATCCACACCGCGATCAACAGCAGAATCGGGCCCCAGGAAACGAACAGCGTCACCCAGAAGCTGCGGTCCTCGTCCGGGCGCGCCTCGATCGGCACGTTTTTGGCGGTCAGGCGGCTGATCAGATTTGGATCATCGGGCGCATAGGTCTTGAAGCGGCTCTTGTCGGTGAACTGCCCCTCGATGTTCGACCCCTGGATGACCACCTCGGCCACCCGCCCTTCCTCGACTGCGGTCAGGAACGCGGTGTACGGCACGGATTTGTGCTCGCGGTCTTTCTGCGTCATCATGTTGAAGAGCATGATCATCACCAGCGAGATGACCAGCCAGAGTGCAAGATTCTTATAAAACTGGTTCACATGACCCCCTGCGTCAGCAGCTTGTCGTTAAGGTGAGAAAATCCCGTGAAATGCAGAACTTGCCAAGACTAAATTATCTTAACCATATAACACAAAGCACACACCCTCTCAAGCGCTTTGTGGCTGTGAAATCGTCGGGCCGAACAGTTCCAGCCGCAGCACCGGACCGGAAGCCGGCGATGGGCGTAGTCCCGCACAGCGCCGCACCCCGGCGACCCACAGCAGCTGCTCCCCGCCAAAGACCAGTATCGCAGCGGTGCGTTCCTCCACGGAGAGCTTCAAGTCGACGAACAGATCCTGCAGTTTCTTGGTGCCGGCCATCCCCTCCGGATGCAGACGATCCCCCGGCCGCGAAACACGCACCTGCAACGGAAACGTCACCTGGCGGGGACAGAATTCAACGGCAGTTCTCCCCTCCCCATGGCTCTTGTCCGCAAGACTGACGTCAAGCACCCCTCCGCCGGTCAGCGGGTAAATGCCCGGGCCGGTAATTTCAAAGGGCGACTGCGCAACGATCCGGGGCGGCGTCCGGCGCAACAGCAGCAGACCGTAGCGGCGGCCGGCCCAGGCCCCGGGGAGGGACAAGGCGCCCTGCGGGCGTGCGCCCCGGGCCAGAGCGATGACCGCATTGACGTGATCGGCATCGAGGCGGCGCAGGTCGCCACGCACATGCTTCAGCGCCGCCCGCACCAGCCGTCCGGCCATGGCCGGGGACGCCTCGACCAGCGCCGCGCACGGCAACCGGCACTCCCCTTCACTCAACCCCGCGATGCGCTGCAATTCGGCAGCGGACCGTTGCGCCCAGTCATCCTCATCGTCGGCCAGTTGCCGGCACAGTTCGCTCAGTCGTAGGCGAACGGCGGGATTGTAGCTTTCCAGCAGCGGCAGCAGTTCATGACGGACCCGGTTGCGGGCAAAGGCCGGATCCTGATTGCTGGCATCCTCGCGCCAGGCAACCCCTTCCCCGGTCAGCCACTCGACCAGCTCCGTCCGGGAGAAAGGCAGCAGCGGACGCACAAACGGCGGATCGACCGGGCGCATGCCGGCCAGTCCGGTGGTCCCAGCCCCGCGCAGCAGGCGCAGCAGAAAGGTCTCGGCCTGATCGTCGCGCTGGTGAGCCAGCGCGATCCACGCACAGCCGTGAGTCTGGGCGGTTTCCCGCAGGAAAGTCCGCCTCGCCTCGCGGGCAGTCTCCTCGATGCCGCCCTTGCCGCCCCGTGCCAGCGCCGCAATGTCGATGCGCGCCACGCTCAGCGGTACCGCCAGGGTGGCGCAAAGCTCGCGGACGTGGGCGGCATCCGCCGGGCTGTCGGGGCGCAGGGCATGATCGAGATGGGCGGCGTGCAATTTCAGTCGACGTCCCTCGGCAACCTTGTGCAGCAGATGCAGCAGCGCCACGGAATCGGCGCCGCCGGAGACCGCCACCAGCCCGCAACTGCCGGCCGAAAGCATGCCGGTTGCATCGAGGTGGTGCTGAAATCGTCGAAGCAGCGTAGGCATATCGGGAGAGGTCTTCACCTTGGCCTTAAACATGAGAAACAATGGGTTGATTGAAACGTTCTATGTAGCTGTTGTCAAGTTGACATTTCGCGCTGATGACCGGGTTGCGCTCCGGTTAACAGATGCTAAGCTTTCATCCGGAGGCGACTGAATTACTCCCCTCTTTCCGCAAAATCCCGCCAGGGGGCGGAGCGAACCGGATGGAAGCCAGGCCGGTACTGCCAGATGCCATTACAGCTCACGTCGATGACCCGCGCCGCCGCCTGGTCGACCAGACGCTGAAACGTTTCCAGTATCGCCCCGACGCCCTCATCGAAGTTCTCCATGTTGCCCAGGGGGCCTATGGCTTTCTGGGCGAAGAACTGCTCTCCCATATCGCCTGTCAGTTGAATATCCCCGAGAGTCAGATCCTCGGAGTGGCAACCTTCTACCACGCCTTCGCCCTGCGCCCGAGGGGGGAGCACTGCTGCATCGTCTGCACCGGCACCGCCTGCTACGTCAAGGGTGGCGGAGAAATCGTCAAGGCCCTGGAAGCCGCCTACGGCATCCAGGCCGGGCAGACCACGCCCGACGGCCGGGTCAGCCTCGGCACCGCCCGCTGTCTTGGCACCTGCAGTCAGGCGCCGCTGCTGATGATCGACAATACGGCACTTGGGCACGAAGTTGTCGAGGGAATTGCGGGACGGGTGGCAGCGGCCCTGGGGAAGAGCAGCTCCGGCCGGGAGCCAGGCTCATGAACCAACAGCGGCTGCAGGAACGCGTCCGGCAACTGCGTGAGCAGCAGTCGACCAACCCTTGCCGGGTGCTGGTCTGCTGCAGCAGCCCCTGCCTCTCCGCGGGGGCCGGCGCAGTCAAGTCGGCGCTCGAGGCGGTCGCCGCAGAACATAGCGGCAGAGTTTCGGTCGAAGTGACCGCCACCGGCTGCCTGGGCCCATGCAGCCGCGGCCCGCTGGTAACCGTACGGCGACCGGGGCACGCCGACGCCGTCTACGAGCGGATGACTCCCGAATTGGCCGGAAAGATCCTGGCCGGGCATCTCACCGAGACGCCGCCGGCTGACAACCTGCTGCCGGCAGACCTCCCCTTCCTGGCCCGGCAGACGCGCATCGTTCTGGAAAACTGCGGGCGCATCGACCCCGAAAACCTCGACCACTACCTGGCCGCCGACGGCTATGCCGCCCTGGCCAGAGCCCTGCATGACTTCTCCCCCGAGGGGGTCTGCGCGGCCGTGGAGCAGAGCGGTCTGCGCGGCCGCGGTGGCGGCGGCTATCCGACCGGGCTGAAGTGGCAGTTGCTGCGCAAGGCGGCTGGACAGCGAAAATTCGTGGTGGCCAACGGCGATGAGGGGGATCCCGGCGCCTTTATGGACCGGGCGCTGATGGAGTCCGATCCACATCGGATCATCGAAGGAATGGCCATCGCCGGCTACGCCACTGGCGCCGCCCAGGGGTACGTCTACGTGCGCGGTGAATACCCGATGGCCGCCCGCCGCATGCACAAGGCGATTCGCGATGCCGAACGCGCCGGCCTGCTCGGCATGCGTATCCTCGACAGTCCGTTTAGTTTCCGCATCGATGTGCGTCTCGGCGCCGGGGCCTTCGTCTGCGGCGAGGAAACCGCCCTGATGGCCTCGATCATGGGGCGGCGCGGTCAGCCGGTCCCCCGCCCCCCCTATCCTGCCGAGCACGGGCTGTGGGGCGAGCCGACGGTGATCAACAACGTCGAAACCTTTGGCAACATCCCGCCGATTATTCGCAACGGCCCCGAACAACTGGCCGCCATCGGCACCGGCAGGAGCCGGGGGACGAAGATTTTCGCCCTGTGCGGCGAAGTCATCGAGAACGGCCTCATCGAGGTGCCAATGGGGACCACCCTGCGCGAGATCGTCTTCGCCATCGGCGGGGGGATTCCCGGCGGCGCCGCCTTCAAGGCGGCCCAGACCGGCGGGCCGAGCGGCGGATGCATCGCGGCGCAGCACCTCGACGCATCGATGGATTATGAAAACCTGCAGGCTCTCGGCTCGATCATGGGCTCGGGCGGCCTGATCATCATGAGCGAGAAAACCTGCATGGTCGACGTGGCCAGGTTTTTCATGGACTTCTGCATGGACGAGAGTTGCGGCAAGTGCAGTCCGTGCCGCGCCGGCACCGTGCAGATGTATCGTTTCCTCGACCGCGTCAGCAACGGCAGCGCCACAGAGCGGGGGCTGGTTCATCTTGAAGAGCTTTGCCGGTTGATGAAGGAGACTTCCCTGTGCGGACTCGGTGCCTCGGCCCCCAACCCGGTCCTGAGCACCCTGCGCTATTTCCGTGACGAATACCTGGCCCACATCCGCGAGCACCGCTGCCCGGCCGGGGTCTGCCGCATGACCGAGGTGCCGGTGACACTGCTGGCCGACGAGCTGATGCAGCGCATCGCCGCGGGACGGCTCGACGGGGAGGCCTTCTGATGTCGGTCGTCACCCTGTACATCAATGACCGGCTGGTCAGCGGGCGGGTCGGCCAGACACTGCTCAAGGTGGCCCGCGAGAACGGCATCGAGATCCCCACGTTGTGTTATCTGGAGGGATTGGAGCCGTGGGGCGGCTGCCGGCTGTGCATGGTCGAGGTCGAGGGACAGGGGAAACTGCAGGCCGCCTGCCTGACCGAGGCCCGCGAGGGGCTGGCGGTGCACACCGACTCGGAGCGTCTGCTCGCCTGGCGGCGCATGATCGTCGAACTGCTGCTGGCCGAGCGCAATCATACCTGCGCGGTCTGCGTGGTCAACGGCCATTGCGAACTGCAGGCGCTGGCAGCAAAACTCGGCGTCGATCACGTCCGTTACGACTACCTGCACCCGGCGCTCGCCATGGATGTCAGCCAGGAACGCTTCGGCCTCGACCACAACCGCTGCATCCTCTGCACGCGCTGCGTGCGGACCTGCAGCGAGATCGAGGGGGCCTGCACCTGGGCGATCAGCGGGCGCGGCATCACCAGCCGGGTGACGGCCGACCTCGATCGGCCGTGGGGGAAGAGCACCACCTGCACCGACTGCGGCAAGTGCGTGCAGATGTGCCCGACCGGCGCTCTCTACAAGAAAGGGGCGACGGTCGGCGAGATGGTCAGGGAGAAGACCCACCTGCAGCAGGTCATGGAGCGCCGGCAGCGCTCCGGAAAATAACGGGAGAGCGGCATGACCGTGGTATCAGCTCGCAAATTGCGCCTGGCCACCGTCTGGCTCGGAGGCTGCTCCGGCTGCCACATGAGCCTGCTCGACCTCGACGAGCGCCTGATGGAGCTGCAGACCAAAGTCGACCTGGTCTACGGCCCGCTGGTCGACGCCAAGGAGTTCCCGCGGGAGGTGGACGTCACCCTGGTGGAGGGGGCTGTCGCCAACGTCGACCATCTCGAGCTGCTGGAAACGATCCGCGGGCATAGCGCCATTCTGGTCAGTCTCGGTGACTGCGCCGTGACCGGCAACGTCACCGCCTTGCGTAACGGCGGCAAGGTCAGCGACCTGCTGACCACCATCTACCGGGCCGGCCCGGGCCGCTCCCCGGTCGGGCCCGAGGCGGTGCAGGCACTGCCGGCCCTGCTCCCCAAGGTGCTGCCGCTGCACCATGTGGTCGACGTCGACGCCTTCATCCCCGGCTGCCCCCCGGACTCGGAGCGGATCTGGGCCGCACTCGGCGCCCTTCTGCGCGGTGAGCCAGTGGCCCTGGAGGAGAATCAGCGCACCTTCGGCTGAGCAAAACCATATGACCCGGACCGTTACCATCGAACCCGTCACCCGCGTCGAGGGGCACGCTAAAATCACCCTGCTGCTCGACGACGGCGGCCAGGTCGCCGATGCCCGCTTCCACGTCACCGAACTGCGCGGCTTCGAGAAGTTCTGCCTCGGCCGCAGCTACCGGGAGATGCCGGCGATCACCGCGCGCATCTGCGGAATCTGCCCGGTCAGCCACTCCCTGGCCGCGGCCAAGGCCGGTGATGCCATCAAAGGGGTGAGAATCCCGCCTGCCGCCGAAAAGCTGCGCCGGCTGCTGACCTGGGCGCAGCTGGTGCAAAGCCACGCCCTGAGCTTCTTCCACCTGAGCGGACCCGACCTGCTGCTGGGGATGGAGAGCGATCCGAAGAACCGCAGCCTGTTCGGGCTGATCGCCACCCACCCCGACGTGGCCAGGGACGGCATCCGCCTGCGCGCCTTCGGCCAGGAGGTGATCCGCCTGTTGGGCGACCGGAGCGTCCACCCAGCCTGGGCGGTGGCCGGCGGCGGGCGCGAACCGCTGACGGCGGAGCAGCGCGACCATGTCAAGGCCCGCCTCCCCGAGGCGCTGGCGATTGCCCGCAAGGGGCTGGCGCTTGGCTACGAGGTCCTCGCCCGCCATGCCGATACGGCCGCCCACTGCGGCAACTTCCCCAGCCTCTTCCTGGGGCTGACCGGCGAGGATGGAACGCTGGAGCACTACGACGGCACGCTGCGGATGATCGACGCCCAAGGCCGCCGGCTGGAGGACGGCGTCGACCCGTTGCGCTACCAGGAACTGCTCGGCGAGGCGGAGGAGCCGTGGAGCTATATGAAGTTCCCCTACTACCGCCCGCTGGGTTACGCCGACGGCGGCGGAATGTACCGGGTCGGGCCGCTGGCCAGGCTCAATGTCGCCGACAAAGCCGGAACCCCGGAAGCCGAGGCGGAGCTGCAACGCTTCCGCGCTCTGACCGATGGCGGCGGTCCGGTCCTCGGCAGCTTTTACTCCCATCAGGCGCGGCTGATCGAGATCCTCTACGCCCTGGAGCGGATCGCCGCCATCCTGACCGACCCGGAACTGACCAGCGAGCACGTGCGCAGCCATGCCAGCACCAACCATTCGTCAGGGATCGGCGTGGTCGAGGCGCCACGCGGCACCCTCTTCCACGAGTACCACGTCGACGAGCACGGTCTGCTCACCCGTGTCAACCTGCTGGTCGCCACCGGCCAGAACAACCTGGCCATGAACCGCACGATCCTGCAGATCGCCCGCGCTGTCGTCTGCGGCGGCCGCCTTGATGAAGGAGCGCTCAACCGGATCGAGCACGGCATCCGCGCCTTCGACCCCTGCCTGAGCTGCGCCACCCACGCCCTGGGGAAGATGCCCTTCGAAATCGTTCTGCTGGGCCCGGACGGCACGCTGCTGCAGCGCGTGGCGCGCTGACCGGCGCTCGACCGCTTCTCTTCATCTGGCGGATTTGCTATAAATGCTGGGGATTCCCTCTCCTTCGGGGAGAGGGCCAGGGTGAGGGGAGGGAACATGTTAATTCTCGCAGGCGACATCGGCGGAACCACGACAAGGCTGGCGTTCTTCAGAAGCAGCGACGCCGGTACGGAAACCGTCGCCCAGGAGACCTTTCCCAGCCACAGCCACGGCACACTGGCCGCCATCGTCCAGGCGTTCGCGGACAGCGTAAAACTTACCCCCGAACGGGCCTGCTTCGGCATTGCCGGACCGGTCCGCGGCGGCCGGGTGCTCACACCCAATCTCCCCTGGCTGGTGGACGGCAATGAGCTTGCCGCCCTGCTTGGCCTGGCGCGGGTTACCCTGATCAACGACCTGCAGGCCAACGCCTACGGCATCCCCCAGCTGGAAGAGAAGGATTTCGCCCTGCTCAACCCGGGCGAGGCGGAGCCGACCGGCGCCATCGCCGTCATCTCCGCCGGCACCGGGCTGGGCGAGACGGCCGCCGTCTGGGACGGCACCATGCACCGGCCGCTCCCGGGCGAATGGGGCCATGCCGATTTCGCCCCGCGCAACGAACTGGAAAGCGAGTTGCTGCTGTACCTGCGCGCCGAACACGGCCGGGTCAGCTACGAGCGGGTCCTCTCCGGGCCCGGTCTGGTCAACATCTACCGGTTTCTGCGCGATTGCCGGCATCTCTCTGAAACATCGGCAGTCATCGAGGCCATGGAGAAGGGCATTCCGGCCGCCGTCATCTCCAGCGCAGCCATGGACGGCAGCTGCCCGCTGTGCATCCAGGCCCTCGATCTGTTCGTCTCCCTCTACGGTGCCGAAGCCGGCAACCTGGCGCTGCGCACCCTGGCCACCGGCGGCGTCTACCTCGGCGGCGGCATTGCCCCGAAGATCATCGAGCACCTGCGCAGGTCGGCGTTCATGCGCGCCTTCACCGCCAAGGGACGACTCAGCCCGTTGCTCGAAACCATTCCGGTCCGCGTCATTCTCAACGAACACACCGCCCTGCTCGGTGCCGGTCGCTGCGCCATGCTTGCCACGACCTGAAAGTAGACACGCTCCCCGCCACGGCGGCAGGGTCGGGTGAAAAACAGAGTTGGAGAAACAGCAAAGGCCCTGATTGCTCAGGGCCTTTGCTGTGCCGGACGGTTCCGGACACTAAATGGTGGCGGTGCAGAGACTTGAACTCCGGACACTGCGGATATGAGCCGCATGCTCTAACCAACTGAGCTACACCGCCGGGAATTGCGTAACGGCGCCTTCAGGCCGTATGGCCGAAGGGATTTGTTATTTATCCCATTGCGCAACCGCTGTCAAGGGGGAAGCACACACCACGGTCAGTGCACCACGAACCGGTAATAATTGCGGACAGGAATTGACGACAGCTCGCAGGTGAACGGCGGCGACGGCACCGAAGAGAATGCCCAGGGCGTGCATAGTCCGCCGCGTTCGGCCGCGAAGCAGGCGCGGAAGCTCCAGAAGTAGCGGTATCCCGACTTGAGCGGCGTTTCCAGGCGATGCCGGGGCTCAATCAGCCCTTTCCGCTCATAAGCGAGCGTCCCCGGCTTATGGTTGTATACTTCCCAAATGCGCAGGTCGTAGCGCACTTCCGGGATTTCCTGCTCACAAACTTCGCGCAGGCCCGCTTCCTGGTCGGCGCGGGGGAACCGTTCCCATGCCAATTCCGGCTGACGCGAGGAAACTGGCAGATACTTCCCCTCGATAAACCCGCTCCGCCACGAGTAGGCAAGATCGTGCGGGGGTGATAGCGGGCAGAGCCAGCAGCAGCCGTATTCGTCACTCCACGGCGCAGCCTCGATCCCCGACGGAAACGGCAGGGCCACTTGCTCGAAAAGTTTGGTCACGATGTCCGCACCAAGGGCAGCCAGTCCCCGCTCGACCGCACTCTTCATAAGCTCCCCCTGGTTCGCGGCCCATTGCGAATAACGGCGGGGCGATTCACCATAGTTGAACGACTGTCGGTATTTTTCCTCACCGGTGGCCAGATCGACCAGACGTGCCCGGGCAACCATGTGCAGCGCCAGTTCCGGGTCGCTGCCGGAACCGCCGATAAACTCGATTTCGGTGACCCCGATTTCCAAAGCCTTGGCGAACCCCCTGACCTGCAAGGTCTGCCAGCGGTCCGCATCTTCCATCCGGGTCAGATTCGCTTCATCAACCAGCGTAACGGTGAGCCCCTCGATTTCGTCGGCCCGGGTCAGCACCTTCCGTGTCATGTCGAGATGTCTGGCCAGTTGTTGGGCGACCTGTGTCATTGAACCGACTATCTCTCCGCC
>VEPG01000077.1 GCA_012026975.1 Desulfuromonas sp.
CCCCGGCACCCACCCCTGCATCGCTTCGGCCGTGGCTGTCGTTTTCGGCACCCCTCGCGTCTTGATCACGGAAATGAGCATGGAGCCGCCGATCAGGGCGGCAGTGATCAGCAGCGCCACTTCGGTGGGAATCACCTTGGCGCCGAACCAGGCGTTGAGCAGCATCTTGGCGCCGACCACCATCAGCACCAGCGACAGGCCGTACTTGAGGTAGTGGAAGCGGTGAATGATGCCGACCAGGGCGAAATAAAGGGCACGCAGGCCGAGGATGGCGAAGACGTTCGAAGTGTAGACGATGAACGGATCGGTGGTGATGGCGAAGATCGCCGGGATCGAGTCGACGGCGAAGACCAGGTCGGTCACCTCCACCAGGATCAGTACCAGCATCAGCGGCGTCATGTAGAGCAGCCCGTCGCGGCGCACGAAGAAGTGGTTGCCGACCAGCTCCTCGGTCACCCGGAAGCGGCGGCGCAGCAGGAGCACCAGTTTGTTGTTCCGCAGGTCGGGCTTGGCGTTGATGGTGATCAGCATCTTGATGCCGGTGAAGACCAGGAACGCCCCGAACAGATAGATGACCCAGTGGAAGGCCTCGATGACCGCGGCCCCGACCAGGATCAGCGCCGCGCGCATGACCAGCGCGCCGAGGATCCCCCAGAAGAGCACCCGGTGCTGGTATTGGGCCGGCACGGCAAAGAAACTGAAGATCAGGACGAAGACGAAGATGTTGTCGACGCTTAGGGATTTCTCGATCAGGTAGCCGGTGAAGAACTCGTAGCCGGCATTGGCGCCCAGGAAATGGAAGACCCCGAGCCCGAACAGCAGCGCCAGGACGAAGTAGCCGAGACTGAGCAACAGCGCCTCGCGAATCCCCACCGCGTGGTCCTTGCGGTGCAGGACGCCGAGATCCAGGGCGAGCAGAAGCAGCACGAACAGGTTGAAACCGAGCCACATCCAGAGTTGATTCATGACAGACTCTCCGCTTTCGGTTGCGCCGGCGACCCAATGAAAAAGACCTTGAGCCGCGGCATGGTTGCATGCACTGGATCAAGGTCTTGCACATTGCGACAATCTGTCGAACCCCGCGTCCGGGTGGCTTTCGCCACCGTATTGACGAAGCACGGGCCGGGAACACCCCGGATGCTACTCCCCTTTGTATGGAACCATGTTAGCGGGGCGGAAGCTCCGCTGTCAACCTCAACCGGCCGGTTCAACCCGCATCGCGCGGCGGACGCGGCAGGAAGCAGGTCGCCAGCAGGGCGATGGCGTTGATCCCCGCGGCAATATAGTAGGGGACGCTGAAGGTGCCGGCGGCTTCCGCCAGTACCCCGGCGGCACCGGGCCCGATGGTCTGGCCGATGGCAAAGCAAAAGGTGATGAAGGAGAAGGCCGCCGCCGCCCGGGCGGTGCCGAGATAGTCGCCCACCGCCGCGGCCATGATCGCCGGCACGGCGAAGACCGCCAGCCCATAGAGTGCCACCGAGCCGAACAGTGCCAGTGTGCCGAGCTTCGAGGCGACCAGCAGGTAGGCCGCCCCCTGCACCGCGAAAGCCAGGATCAGTCCGCCGCGCCGGCCGAGCCGATCGGAGAGGATGCCGAAGCCCACTCCCGAAAAGAGGCAGAAGAAGCCGGTCCACGACCAGAACGAGCCGGCGGTGGCCTCGGCATAGTGATACTCGTCGACCATGGTGGCGACGATGAAGGTGCCGTAGACCATGTAGGTCAGGCCGAAGAGCAGGTAGAGCCCGCCCAGGTGCAGCAGGATGCGGGAGGCGCGGTACGGGCCATGGGTCTCGGACGGATCGTAGGCGACTGCCTGCGTCCGGCCGAGCGGCTCGAGGCCGAGATCGGCGGGGTCGTTGCGCAGCAGCAGGCCGACCACCACCCCCAGCACCAGACAGGTTCCGCCGAGCAGCAGCCACCCCATCCGCCACCCCTGACCACCGAAGGTCACGTTCAGCCACGGCACCAGGAAACCGGTGAGGATGATCGCCGTGCCGTTCCCCATGATCATCATCCCCGCCGCCTGGCCGCGCCGCTCGCGGCGGAACCAGCGCGACACCAGCGCCATGCTCGGGATGTTGGCAAAGCCGCCGCCCATGCCGATCACCGTGTACAGCGCGCCGAGCAGCCAGTAATCGGAGCTCTGGCTGATCACCAGCAGGCACAGGCCGATGACCAGCAGGCTCGCGGTGACCAGTTTGCGCGCCGAGACATAACGCAGCGCCAGGGGGGCGAGGCCGACCGCCACCAGGTAGCCGGCGAAGTTGCCGGTACTCAGAAAGCCCATGTCATCGATGGACAGGCCCAGACCGTCGCGCATCGCCGGCAGCAGCATGCCGAAGGCGAAGCGCGCCAGCCCGAAGCAGGAGAAGATGGTCAGTGCCCCGGAGAGGACGATGACCCAGGCATAGTGGCAGGGTTTGTTGGCGGCCATGAGGCGTTCATGTTAGCCGGTGGGGAACTTTTGGCAAGGGGAATCTGGCCGTCGCCCCGCACACCCGCAAAGGGTCGGGTCAGCCGTTCGCCCGGCCGGCAACCGGGCCGATGCGGGTGAAACGGGCGGTGGTTGATCGCCCGCGGCTGCAGGGAGGGAACGGGCACCGACTTTTCCGTGCTGGGCTTGAGAGACTTCTCTGGTAAACTTTAGCAGATCAATGCGGTTCGCGATCAACCTCTTCCGGCCCGGGGAAGTCCATGCCAGAAAAGATCCGCATCGGCATCAGCAGCTGCCTGCTCGGGGAGATGGTCCGCTACGACGGCGGGCACCAACTCGACCGCTACCTGCGCGATACGCTGGGCGCTTACTTCGATTACCTGCCGGTTTGCCCGGAAGTGGAACTCGGCCTGCCTACGCCGCGCGAGACGCTGCGCCTGATCGAGGGGGAAGCGGAGCCGCGTCTGGTCTTCTCCCGCTCGGGGGAGGACA
This sequence comes from Desulfuromonas sp., assembly GCA_012026975.1. Taxonomy (GTDB): domain Bacteria; phylum Desulfobacterota; class Desulfuromonadia; order Desulfuromonadales; family BM103; genus VAUL01. Next base: position 2,927 of record VEPG01000077.1, read on the forward strand.
TCACTGCACGGATGCAGGACTGGGCCGCAAAACGGGTTGTCGAACTGGAGCGTGCACAGCTGTGCGGCTTCATCTTCAAGGCCAAATCGCCGTCGAGCGGCATGGAACGGGTCAAGCTTTACGACCGTCGCGGCGTGCCGGCCAAAAAGGGGGTGGGGCTCTTCGCCCACGCCTTCATGGAGCACTTTCCATACCTGCCGGTGGAGGAGGACGGGCGCATGCACGACCCGGTCCTGCGCGAGAATTTCATCGAGTGCGTCTTCGTCTTCAAGCGCTGGCGCGATCTGTTGGCCGGCGGTTTCAGCGCCGCTGCCGTGGTCGACTTCCACACCCGCCACAAGCTCCTGCTCCTCAGCCACAGCCCCGTGCTCTATCGGGAGATGGGGACGCTGGTGGCCAGGGCCGGCAGCCTGCCGGCTACCGCGCTGCAGGCCGACTACCAGGCGTTGCTGATGAAGGCCATGCGCCTGCACGCCACCGTGCGCAAGCATGTCAACGTGCTGCAGCACCTGCTCGGCTACTTCAAACGCCAATTGAGCACCGATGAGAAGCAGGAGGCCCTGGAGTTGATCGACCGCTACCGCGACGGGAACGTGCCGCTGATCGTGCCGGTCACCCTGATCAACCACTACGTCCGCAAGTACGGCGAGCCCTACCTCGCCCGCCAGTACTACCTCCAGCCTCACCCGGTCGAACTGCAGCTGCGCAACCATGTCTGAATCACCGACCCTCCCCCTGATGGACCGCGCCGAGGGGCGGATATTCGCCTTCCGGCGGCTGGCGCTGGCGAACCTGTTCGGAGGAAAGGAGTTCACGGGATGACCCGATGGACAAACTGCACATGCCGCCGGTTCGGCTCCCTGCTCGGGTTTCTTGCCATGCTCGCCGGCTGCGCCCCCCCTCAGGGACTGCCGCCGCTCAAGGCGGTCGAGCGGGTCGATCTGCAGCGCTATATGGGAACCTGGTACGAGATCGCCAGCTACCCTCACCGTTTCCAGAAAGGGTGCGTCGCCAGCCGGGCTGATTACGAACTGCAGGCCGACGGACGGGTCAAAGTTGTCAACCAGTGTCGCGAGGAGCGTCTCGACGGGCCGCTGCGCAAGGTCGAGGGGACCGCCCGCGTGGTCGACAGCACCTCGAATGCCCGGCTTGAAGTCACCTTCTTCTGGCCGTTCTGGGGCGGCTACTGGATCATTGCCATCGACCCCGACTACCGCTGGGCGGTCGTCGGCCATCCGAGCCGCAACTATTTGTGGATCCTCAGCCGCACCCCGGCCATCGACGAGGCAGCCTACCAGAAAATCGTCGCGACCCTCCCCTCCCAGGGGTACGACCCGGGGCGGTTGCAGCGCACCCTCCAACCGCAAGGCAACTAGAAAGTCACCCGGCCGGCCGACCGGGACCGGCCGACGTCGGTTTTGATCCATCCGCGGGCAAGGCCCTCGAACATACCGCCATGCTTGACAAACCCCCATCCCATTGCTGTACTACGCACTTGACCATTAATTATTAACGACCCGCCGTCCTTATCCGCTTAAAGGAGGAACCGATGAAGCGCCTGCGCTTGCTCACGATCATCACCGCCACCCTGCTGCTGGCCCTCCCCGCCTTCGCCGCCGACACCATCAAAATCGGCTTCAACATCGAGTTGACCGGCGACATCCCCAAGGTCGGCGAGTCGTCGAAATTCGCCGCCGAGATGCTGAAAAGCGAGATCAACGCCAAGGGCGGCCTCAAGGTCGGCAACAAGTCGTACCCGCTGGAGTTCGTCTACGAGGACAACGAGGCCAAGGCCGAGTCGGCCGTGACGGCGATGCTGAAACTGATCGAGAAGGATGAGGTGCTGGCGGTGATCGGCCCCAACTCCAGCAAACAGGCGGTCCCCGCCGGCCAGGTCGCCGACGACAACCAGGCGGTGATGGTCAGCCCCTGGTCGACCAACCCCGACACCACCAAGGACCGCCCGTGGGTCTACCGCGCCGCCTTCCTCGACCCGTTCCAGGGGCCGGTGGCGGTCAACTTCGCCGTCGAACAGTTCAAGGCCAGGAGCGCGGCGGTCCTCTACGACCTCTCCAACGACTACTCCAAGGGGCTGGCCGAGATCTTCCGCGACGAATTCGAGAAGAAGATGGGCAAAGGGAGCGTCAAGGCCTTCGAGAGCCACGGCACCAAGGACCAGGACTTCTCCGCGCAGCTGACCAAGATCATCGCCGCCAAGCCCGATTTCATCTTCGTCCCGGACAACTACAACCAGGTCGCGCTGATCGTCAAGCAGGCCCACCAGCTCGGCTGGAAGAAGCCGTTCATGGGCTCCGACGCCTGGGGCTCGGCCGAACTGATGACGCTGTGCGGCAACGACTGCAAGGGGCTGTTCTTCTCTACCCACTATGCGGCAGCCGGCGCCAAAGGGGCCACCAAAGAGTTCATCGAGCGCTACAAGGCCAAGTACGGCTACGTCCCCGACGACGTCGCCGCCCTGACCTGGGACGCCACCCGCATCGTGTTGCAGGCGATCCAGGAGACCGGCAACCTCACCGGCAAGCTCAAGCAGGACCGCAAAGCGATCCGCGAGGCGATGGACAAGATCAAGAGCTTCGCCGGGATCACCGGCAGCATGAAGTTCGACGCCCAGGGCGACCCGATCAAGTGCGCGGTGGTGGTCAAGATCAACGACAAGGGCGAGTTCGAGTTCACGAAATCCGTCTGCCCTTGACAGATGGCTGAAACAATAGACCAACCAGGCTGATCAAAAGTCCCCAGGTGCAAGGCGCCCGAAGGGTGAGGAGCGAGGCGTACCTTGATGGTACGTCGCAGCGACGAAGCCGAGGGCAACACCGCAGATGGGGGCTTTTCATCAGCCGCTGGCAGTCACGGAGCGCGATGTTAGCGAACATCTTGCAAAATCTGATCAACGCCCTGCAGTGGGGGAGCTTCTACGCGCTGATTGCGCTGGGCTACACCATGGTCTACGGGGTGCTGACGCTGATCAACTTCGCCCACGGCGACGTCTTCATGGTCGGGGCGTATATCGCCTTCTTCGTCGCCACCTTCCTCCTTGCCAGCGTCGGCCTGCCGGGGTGGGCGGCGTTGGCCCTGGCCATCCCGCTGACCATGCTGTTGACTGCCGGCGTCGGCGTCTCCCTGGAGCGGATCGCCTACCGGCCGCTGCGCCGCAAAGGGGTCGACCGGCTTTACGTGGTGATCACCGCCCTGATGTGCGGGCTGATCCTCGAGCACGCCAACCTCGCCACCTTCGGCGCCAGCCGCAAGGCCTTTCCGGCGCTGATCGACGAAGAGGTCTATACCCTCGGCGGGGTCAGCTTCACCAACCTCAAGATCGCGGTCATCGTCACCGCCGTACTGGTTTTCGTCATTCTGCAGCGGATTGTCACCCGCACCCGGATCGGCATGGCCATGCGGGCGATTGCCTGCGACAAGTTCGCCGTGCCGCTGATGGGGATCCCCGTCGACAATGTCATTGTCGCCACCTTTGCCCTCGGCTCCGGGCTGGCCGGGCTGGCCGGACTGCTCTTCGCCATGTCCTACCCGATCCTCGAGCCGTACATGGGCGCCCTGATCGGCTGGAAGGCCTTTATCGCCGCAGTGGTCGGCGGCATCGGCGACATCCGCTGGGCGTTTATCGGCGGCTTTTTGCTCGGCGCGGTGG
>VEPG01000099.1:0-21167 GCA_012026975.1 Desulfuromonas sp.
GGTATTTTCTCCATCGTCGGCAAAAATGGGTGTTTTTAGCATTTATAAACATCTTCCTCAGAAAAAAGACAGCTCTCCCCCCGGGATTCCGCCGTGCATGTTCAAATCTGGCATGGTCGATGCTCTAAAGGAAAGGGAGGTTCGGTCACCCCCCAAAGAAAGGAAAGCAACCATGAAAAACATCATGAGAGGATTCGCCTGGCTGGTGGTGAGCGCCGCTTCGATCGCCTACGCCGGTTCGGTGGAAGAAGGGGCTGGCATGAGTTTGTTCGGCTACCTGTTCCTCGGTTTCTTCGCACTGATCATCATCAGCCAGGTGGTACCGGCCGGCATTCTGTTCTTTGGCATGGTCAAGGGCGTCTTTTTCTCCCGGGAAGAGAAGAAGGCGATTAAATAGGCAGGTTGTCCTGCATAGCCGGAGAGGACGCCATGAATTCACAAGAACTGCTGATTGCCGACGAGAACCTGGTCACGCGGAAACAGATGGCGGAGCTGTTCAGCGATGCCGGCTACCAGGTGACCGCCCCTGCCTCGGTCGCCGGTGCGCTGAGCGGCATCCTCAAGAAAACCGTGAAGGTGGTGCTGCTGAGCATGCGTTTCGATGAACGGCTGGCCACCGAAGTCATCCCGCTGCTCAAGCAATGCAACCGCAACCTGACCATTATCCTGGTGGCGGGCGAAATTCCGCTGGCCCTGCTGCGCAAAGCACGTCACGAGGGGATTTTCTATCACGCGCTCAAGCCGGAACGGCCTGGTGACGAAGAGGAACTGCGTCAGGCGGTGAAATGCGCGTTCGAGAAGGCGAACAAGCACCTCCCCGCCGATGTGCCGCCCGCCGCATAGCGTGCAGACAATTCAAGGAGACGCGCGGGGGCTGCAGGATCATCTGTAGCCCCCTTCGCATGGCACACTACCCTGCCGCAAAGCACAGAGCATAGTCGCTGCAACCTCTGCAGTCCGGGGTCTTGCACATCACCCCGCCATCCTGTTCGCACACTTGCCGGTAAAAAAAACGCTTCCAGCGCATCCCCTGGTGGTTGGCTGCCGCCAGGGAGGGGAGGTGGCGGTGAATGGCAGCTGTCAACTCCGGGCGGGCAGAGAGCCCCATGGCCAGCCAGAGATGGCCGGAACGGGCGGCACGGGTCGCCAGGATGCGGGCCAGCCACAGTGATGGGGTCGGAATCCGGTCGTCGGCGTCCCTGGGGAGGTAGGTGAGCAGCAGGTCGAGGATAGCGACGTTGGTTTGAGGACGGATTCCGGCAGCAGGAGCGGAAGGACTGGTCAGCCGTTCCGGTTCGATGCCGGGGAAGTAGCGATGGAGGAGTTCCGCCAGTTCCTCCCTGTCCAGGTCGAGCGCGGCAGCGGTGTCGTGCCGTTCGGCGGCGGCGATGGCCAGCAGGCAGGCGAACAGGTGCCGATCCTCGGGTGGTGCGCCGGGCGGTGCCGGGCTGTCGACGAGCAGGCGATAGACCGGGTCGGCGGTGGTGACTCGCGGGGGATGGTCTTCCGCCATCGCAATGGTGGCCGCGACAGGCCGACGGCTGCCGCGGACGCTCTTGACCGCGGCCTGCAGCGCTTCGACTGCCAGCCGCGCACAGTAATCGCGATCCGCTGGCAGGCCGGCCAGAGTGGCGTCGACCCAGGTCGGGGTGATGACGGCAACTTCGTTAAGCGTATGGCCTTCGGCCAGTTCCGCCGCCGCGGCGCAGGCGGCGATGGTGAAGCCGCAGCCGAACACCTGATAGCGCACGGTTTCGATCCGGCTGCCGCGGACGCACAGGGCGAAGCGCACGGCCAGTCGGCGGCCGGCTTCCCCCTCTCCCAGGCCGACCTCGCCGATGCCGTCGGCGTCGGCGAGGATCCCGGCGCGGCGATCGTCGGTGGCCCAGCGGCGGATGGTATCGGTGTAAGCGGCATTCATCCATCCCTCCTCATCCGCTCTGCCACGTTCGCCACTTCAAAGAGAAAATAAGCGCCCCCCTCGTAGAGCACATCGTTCCTGAGTTGATTGCCGAGTGTCTCCCAATCGGGGAAGCCGCGCAGCACCACGCCCTTGTGATAACGATGAGCGAGGGCTTCGACGTGGCCGCTGCCGACGATCAGGTCGTACGCATCGTGCAGACTCTCGGCATCCTCGAGATCGCCAACCAGCACTCGGTCGACGGGGAGTCCATCCAGTAGCGGGGAATCGACGGTCGCAATGGCTCCCGTGACTTTGGCCCCTGCCTCGGCCAACAGTTGGCAGGCCCCGCCGAGAAAGTCCGGCTCGCCGGCGACCAGGATGCGGGTCTGGCCGAGGGCGAAGTGGCAGTCGAGCAGGGCGTCCTGCAGGCGCTTGCGCCAACGGATGATATCGACCGTGGGTTGCTCGAAGCCGGACTCGGCCAGAAGGAGCGCAGCCAGGGCATCGGTCGCTTCCAGCCCATGCACATGAGAGAAATGGTGGTGACGGATCGCGGGATTCTTTGCTTGCAGGATCCGGGCGCAGGGGAGCATCGACGCGCCGAAGCTGATGACCAGCCCGGCATCGGCCAGAGTACGGATCTCCTCTACGGTGATCCCGCCGCTGGAGAGAGCGCTCTGCTTCTCGCCGAGGTGGCCGTCGAGGCTGGTGGATAGATCGGGGATGGCCAGCACCTCGAAGCCGAAGGCGGCGATGAACGTCTTGAGCTTCTCCACCTCGAGCGGCTGGAGCGAGACGTGCGGCAGCAGCACCACCTTATGGCCATCGATAGCATTGGCTGGGACGGTCAGCTGTTCGATCAGCGCCCCGACCGCCAGGGCCCAGCCGCTCTCCAATCCTCCCTCGTAATCGGGAGTGTTGACCCAGACGAGGGGGTAGTCGATTTTGGCGGCGACGCCGCGGATGTCATCCCCCTTGGTCTCGGTCAGCCCGGTGGTGTACAGGGCGATCAGCGCCGGGGCGGTCTTGACGGCGATGTTCCTGACCGACTCGACGATGTTATGGTCGCCGCCGTCGAGGATCGCGGTGACGTCGGTGACCGCCGTGGTCTGGATGGCGATCGGCTCGCAGAAATGCCGGGTGAAGTAGACCTTGGCGAAGGAAGTGCACCCCTGCGCGCCGTGCATCAGCGGCATGCAGCGGTCCACTCCGAGAAAGGCCAGCGTCGCCCCCATCGGTTGGGTCAGGCCAACCGGGTTGACCTGCAGCGGCTTGACCGCCCTGCGGTTCACGTCTCCCATGGCGCCCTCCGCGCGACGTTGCGAAAGACCGGCGTTTCCAGGGCGTGCTTGAGATCCTCGGCGAGGTTGAGCAGCCCCCGGTAGCCGCCGTAGCTCTTTTTCTTCTCCTGGTTGACGTCGGCGAAGGCGATCCCCTTCTTCAGCGCCGTGTACAGGCTGCGGCCGCCGGCCAGCAGCAGGTGCGCCCCGGTCTCATCGATGATCCTGGCCTGCTCCTGCCCCGGCTTGGTCATCAGTACCCTGTTGGGGCCGAGGTACTCACGGGCCTTCTCGCGGTCGGCCTCGGTCGATTTGCCGACGGCGGTGGCCACCACCTCGATCCCCAGGTCCTGCAGCGCCGCGGCGATCGACCAGGCCTTGTTGCCGCCGGTGTTGAGCACCGCTTTCTTTCCCCGGAAAAGCTCCCGGTACGGGGCCAGCCTTCTCTCCAGGTCAGCTTCCTCCCGCTCGATCAATGCCTCCGTCCGTGCTGTCAGCTCGGCATCGCCCAGCGCTCCGGCGATGGCCCGCAGCCCGGAGCTGGTGTCGCGCCGGCCGTAGAAGGAGACCGAGATCGACGGGATACCATAGCGTTCCTCCAGCTTGCGGGTCAGCGACACCAGCGACTTGGCGCAGACCAGCACGTTCAACTTCGCCCGGTGGGCGGTGCGGATCCTCGCCACCCGGCCATCGCCGCTCAGGGTGGCGAGGACGCGGATGCCGAGTTCCTCCAAAAGCGGCGAATACTGCCACATGTCGCCGGTGACGTTGTACTCGCCGATCAGGTTGATGTCGAAGGGGGTCGTCTCGGCCGGCTCCAGGGTGCCGATCAGGTGCCTGAGCACTGCTTCGCCGCCGAGACGACTGCCGAGGTTCTTGCTGCCGACGAAGCCGGGGGCGTGCACCGGGACGACCGGCAGGCCGTGGCGGGTGGCCGCCTCTTTGCACACGGCGTCGAGGTCGTCGCCGATCAGGGCGGTGACGCAGGTGGCGTAGACGAAGACTGCCCGCGGGGCGTAGCGCGCGACGATATAATCGATCGCTTTGGCAAGTTTCCCCTCGCCGCCGAAGATCACGTCATTGTTGGTTGTCGCGGTGGTAAAGCCCATCTGGGTGAGGTCGCGTCCGCGCCAGCTGGTTTTGGTGGCGCGCGTCTCCCAGGAAGCGCCGAGGCAGGTCAGGGGGCCGTGCACCAAGTGAGCGGCATCGGCGTAAGGGAAGAGGGTGATCTGCGCCCCTTCGAAGGCGCAGCCGCCGGTGGTCGCCCCCGGGGTCGGCGCGTTGCAGGCGCTCTTCTTCGCCGGGCTGTGGGCGCAGGCGCTCTCGTTGAGCAGTTCACGGATTTTCGGTTTGTCTGCCATCGTGCGCTCCTTTTCGAAACGGTGCTGCAGCGCACCGCGTCCGGTCCGTCGCGCCGTTGGGAGGGAACCGTCGATTCATTAATTTGCAAGAGCCTCGCCAAACCCAAACAGCCTGAAAATGTGAGAGTCTGGCGTTTCGCCACGTTTTACCGGGGGCAAATTCCGGGCAGATTGCCTGTTTATTGGGCAGCAGGTGGCGCGCCGATGCCTGAAGGTCGTGAATCCAGTGGGATTCGAAAGCGGCACACCTTTTGCTCAACAGGTCATCGTATTCATCCGCCGGCAGTGCAGCCGGTTCGCGACGGCAACGACGCCCCGCAACCATTACGGTCGCGGGGCTTTTTTGTTCCGGAGGACCCAGATGGACGACATGAACGGCAAGCCGATCATCATCGACGACACCACGCTGCGCGACGGCGAGCAGACCGCCGGCGTGGTCTTTTCCCTGGAGGAGAAGAAGGCGATTGCCTGCCTGCTCGACGTCGTCGGCGTGCAGGAGATCGAATGCGGCATTCCGGCAATGGGGCGGGAGGAGCTGGCGTCGGTCCGGGCCCTGGTTGAGCTGGAGCTGAACGCCCGGCTGATCACCTGGAACCGGGCGGTAGTGAGCGATATCCGGGCCTCCATCGAGGCCGGGGTGTCGGCCGTCGACATCTCCTTGTCGGTTTCCGACATCCACATCGAGCACAAACTGCGCAAGAACCGTCACTGGGTCGGGGAACAACTCAAGGTGGCTCTCGGTTTCGCCAAGGCGCACGGCCTCTACGTGTCGGTCGGGGGCGAGGATGCCAGTCGCGCCGACCTCGATTTTGTGGCGGAGCTGATGGCCATTGCCCACGATCTCGGTGCCGATCGTTTCCGCTTCTGCGATACCCTCGGCATCCTCGATCCGTTCGCCACCTTCGACAAGGTCAGTTTTCTGCGTGCCAGGGTGCCGGATCTCGATCTCGAGGTGCACACCCACAACGACCTTGGCATGGCCACCGCCAACGCCATTGCCGGAATTCGCGCCGGGGCACGGTTCGTCAATACCACGGTCAACGGTCTTGGCGAACGGGCCGGCAATGCCGCCCTGGAAGAGGTGGTGATGGCCCTCAAGCACGCCTGCAATGTCGATCCGGGGATCGACACTCACCGTTTTGTCGAGCTGTCGAAATTGGTCGGACAGGCCAGTTGCCGGCCGGTGCCGGAGTGGAAGGCAGTGGTCGGCGACAAGGTTTTCGCGGTGGAATCAGGGTTGCACACCGACGGCATCCTCAAGCATCCCGGTAACTACGAGGGGTTCGACCCTGCAGAGGTCGGCCTGTCCCGGCAGATTGTGCTCGGCAAACACTCCGGCGGTCACGGGCTGTGTCATCGCCTTGCCGCTCTCGACATCGTCTTGCCCCTTGGTGAAGAGCAGCGCTTCATGACCAGGGTCCGCTGCCGGAGCCAGGAGATGAAGCGTCCATTGAGCGACAGTGATCTGCTGGCGCTGCTGATGGAGGAGCACCATGCAGCCTGAATACCGGAGCGCGGAAGCAACAATCGTGAGACCGTCCGCCCGGGATTGGGAGATCTTCCTGGAATGGGCCGGGCTCGAGAGTTGGCGGGTGCCGGCCAGGGAACTGCAGCTCTACCGCGGCGTGCTCGCCGACAGCGCCTTCGTGCTGCGCACCGGCGATGAAGCGCCGGTCGGCTTTATCACCACCTGTCGACACCAGCGCAGCGCCTGGATCGGCAACCTGATCGTCGACCCTGCCCGGCGTGGCGCGGGGATTGGCCGTCGGCTCTTCGCGCATGCCGTCGGTACGCTCTCGGCTCGCGGCGCGGCCACGCTCTGGCTCACGGCCTCCGCCGGGGGACTCCCCCTGTATGCGGACAAAGGTTTTCGTGAAACCGGTCGAGTGGAACGCTGGGTTTGGTCGGGCGAGAGTCTGGTTTCCGCAAAGATCGAGCCTGTCGGCAAAGGCGAGCTGTTCTCGCTGACGCGCGCCGATGCAACGGCCTGGGACGATTCACGCGTCGGGCTGCTGACCCTATTGGCCCGGGGCGGCTCCATTTTCTCCGCCGGCAGTTCGATTGCTCTGCTGCAGACAGCTGACGATCTGAGCGTTCTCGGCCCCTGGCTCTCGGCGGATCTCTGTCCGCGCAACAACCGCACGATTCTGACCATGGCCATGGAAGCAGTCAGCGGTCGCGGGGAGCTGGCGGTCGACGTGCTCGCCAGTTCGCCGGTGCGCACGTTGCTGAAGGTCGCCGGTTTCCGCCTAACGGGCGAGACGGTCCTGATGATGCGCGGCGAGCCCGGGAAGGTAAAACTTGGCGAAGTCGTGTCATTGGCCAGCCTGGGGAGCATGGGATGACCTCACCGTTCAACCTCTGCAACCTGCCGCCGTGGGCCATCGCCTCGCGGCAGTTCAACCGGCACCCCCAGCCGCTGGAAATCCAGGGGGTGCGGCAGAGCCATCAGCGGCTGTTCGCGGCCCTTGACCGGATCGATGCGCGCCTGGCCCGGGGCCAGCAGTTCCACGACTACATGGACGTCCTCTTCCAACTGCACCAGTGGGCAAGCGCGGACACCAGCAGCAGCCGCAAGAGCCTGAAAAACAGCTACCTGCGTTTTCTGCGCGGCTGGATGTTCGACAGCAACTCGCGCGAAGGGGCGGTGCTCAAGGGGTGGGTGGAGAGTCGTCTGGGCTTGCCGCCGACCTTCCATCGCGTGCCGATCGACGACCTGCATGGCGATGCCTACCAGGGCTATCTGGTTGAACGGATGCAGGGCGTGGCACGCACCAGCGCGCTGATGGCGCAGTTCGATCTGCTCTATGAGTTTGTCCAGGACGAGCTGCGTCGCAGTCGGCCGGTGCCGACCCATCTGCGCCTGTGGCGGGGGATTCACGATTTCAATGATCAGCGGATCGTTGAGAAGCTGGGCGGGAGACAGCATCTGGTAAGGCTCAACAATCTGGTTTCCTTCACCACCGACTTCGAGCGGGCCTGGGAGTTCGGCTCCAAGGTGCTGCAGGCCGACGTGCCGCTCCCCAAGGTGTTCTTCTGCGGCGACCTGCTGCCGGCGGCGCTGCTGAAAGGGGAGGGGGAGGTCATTGTCATAGGTGGGGAGTATGAAGTTGAAGTGCTGATCGGAGGCTAGGGACAGTCCTCGCACGGGGACTGTCCCTCTGGAGGGGAATTTGTTGTGAACCGCGACGAAGCCGTCATCCTGTCCCGCGCCCGCGGCGCCTTTCTCGGCGTGGCGGTGGGGGATGCGCTGGGAGCGACCACCGAGTTCATGACCCCGAGCGAGATCCGGGCGAAGTTCGGGGTGCACCGCAAGATCGTCGGCGGCGGCTGGCTGCACCTGAAACCCGGACGGGTGACGGATGACACCGAGATGTCGTTGTGTCTCGCCCGGGCGATCCTGCAAAGCGGAGGGTGGGATCTGCGGGCGGTGGCCGACGCGTTCCTCGCCTGGATGCGCGGCAAGCCGGTCGATATCGGTTCGACCGTGCGGCGCGGCATCCGCGACTATCTGCTCAAGGGCCAGCTGGAAACCCCGCCCAACGATTGGGATGCCGGCAACGGCGCGGTCATGCGCATGGTCCCCGTGGCCCTCTTCACTTTGGGTGATGAGCGGCAGCTGGCTGAACTGGCCGTGACCCAAGCGCACCTGACCCATAACCATCCGCTCTCCGACGCCGCCTGTATCACGACCGGGCGGATGGTGCAGGCGGCACTGCTCGGCGGCGACCGCTTCGACCTGCACGTCATCGCCCGCGACCTGGTGGCGCGGCATCCGGCCTTCCGCTTCAACGACTATCCGGGACGGGCCGGCGGCTACGTGGTGGAGACGATGCAGACGGTCTTTCATTACCTCTTCACGACCGGGTCCTTCGAGGAATGCCTGGTCGGGGTGGTCAACCAGGGAGGCGATGCCGATACCACCGGAGCGATTGCCGGGATGATTGCCGGGGCACTGTACGGCGCGGAGGCAATCCCTTCGGCATGGCTGAAAACGCTCGATGCGGTCGTACGCAGGGAAGTGGAGGAGTCGGCCGGGCGGCTGGTCCGACTGTCACCCGGCTTCAAACCGGCAGACAAAGGAGAATCAGATGAATTCCGCCACGCTGAATAGCGAAACCGGAGTCTCGCTTGCCCAGGCTGCCGAGGCCTTGGGCAGCACGCCTCTCAATGTGCTGATGCACATCAAGCGCGGCCTGCTCGTTGGCAGGGAGCAGGCCGGCGGCTGGTTGGTAGATCCCGTGTCCCTGGAGGCTCTGCTCCGCAGGCGCCATGGGGGGGAACTGCCGGTCGTGTGCAAGAGCGGCTGCGGCAAAAAGGCAGGCGGTTGCGGCAGTTGCGCCTGAATGAGAGGAGACTGTCGATGATGACCATGACAACCGACGCGGGGCTCACCATCAAGCCCTCGGACCTTTACTACAGGTATGCACGCAAAAAGGCGACGCGCGCCGTTCCCAAGTTTGCCGGCAAGCCCGATCCGCACCCCTTCGATCGCGACGACCTTTACGAGGTCATCCCGCTGCTGGAGGCGGTGATGGCTGCGCTGGGAAGCACCGATGGCCGGGTGCTGTATCGCGCCGAGGAGGTGATGGTGAACGAAATGCCCGGTTTCATCCGTACCCGGGAGGAGGTGTACGACTGCCTGGTGGCGGTCATGAGCGAGCTTCTCGAGCGCTAGCCGGCCACGGTCATTCTCAGATCAGCCCCTGTTCGAGCAGATCCCGGGTGACCGTCTTGACAAAGTCGGTCACCAGCTTGCGCAGGTCGGATTCAATGACGGTTTCCAGTTGCGCCGACCAGATCAGTTCCCCGCTCTTCGCCTCGTAGAGGTTGGCCTCGATGGTAGCTACTTCGTAACGCGTGACGGTCGGCGGTTCGTAAATTATTTCGGAGCAACACCGGTCAAAATAGCTTCCCCAGTGGCGATAGTAGGGTGACGGGGCATAATAGGGGGAATACCCCCCGCCCGGCCAGCTCCGATAACTGCTCACCCGTCCCGGAGTCACCACTTCTTCGGTATGCGTACCGATCAGCCGCGTGATCAGCATGCTGTCGGCGCCGTTTTTCCGCATCCGTGCGGCAACGTCTTCTTTGCCGGCATTCTGCGCGTCGGGCAGATCCTTGTAGCTCGCAATGCCGGTGACGCCGTAGGTCGATAAATCCTGGGCGAACTGGCTCTCGTACATGCGCCGGTTGGTTTCGTTTTTAGAGATGCCGACCAGATAGACCTTGCTGATCCGGCCCTGGAAATCAGGGCTTTTCCATGAACCGCTGAGGGTGGTGCTGGAACAGCCGGCGAGAAGAGTGGCGAGGAAAATCGGCAACCACCGCCATATGATTTTGTCGAACATAGCTTCGCTCCCCGGTGCCGTCGAAATAAATCGTCTGGAGAGGTTGCCGGCGGCGGCCATCAACCTCTCCTGCAGTTTAAGTATAATGCGAAAAGCCGGAACGCAAACAGGGGGCGGATTGAAAACGTACTGTCCGCGCGGGACGGCTAACCGCTCGGGATGCGGTCCGGAAAGCGCAGCGCAATTCGCGGGAATTCGCCGCGATCCTCGCGCAGACAGCGCTGTGCCTCAGCAATCAGCGGCGCCACCTCGATGCCGAGAAAGACCCCTTGTACCACCGCCAGTTTTTCACAGGCGCCAGCCGTGAGCGACTGCGCTCCCACCGGTGAACCGATGACCCGCTTGAGCTGGGCCGCCGCCAGTTGGATCAATCCCTGCACGAAGATGCCACATTGGGTCTCGCGCTGCCCGGCGGCCACCCAGACCGTCTCCAGGGCCTCGTGCGCCTCCCACCAGTAGCCATGATTGAACAGATCGATGCCGTACAGGTACGGTTCACAGCCGGGCCAGTCATCGGTGGTGAAGTGCGGCAGGTAGTCCTCCTCGGCATCGTAGGAGTGTCCGCCGGGGTCGTTGCGCGGATGAGGAAGCGTACCGCTGCCCTGGAAGGGGAGGTAGCGATAGGGCGGAAAGGGGCGCCGGGTGTAGCGCGGCGGGTCGGCGCTGGAGGATGTCGTTCTTTCAGTCATAGATGTATTATAAGCTGAATATCGGCGAAGGATTCCGAGTCATCGAGAAGCTGTTGTACCTGGTGTCCTGTGCAGGGGACTAACCGCACAGGACACCAGGCGAAATCGGCAGGCGACTGGAGGCATGCATGAAGAACCGCTGTGCCTGGTGTGGGGATAACCCCCTCTATATGGGCTACCACGACATCGAATGGGGGACTCCGGCCCATGACGACCGCCATCTGTTCGAGATGCTTATCCTGGAAGGGGCGCAGGCCGGGCTGAGCTGGCTGACCATCCTCAAAAAGCGCGGCAACTACCGCCGGGCTTTTGACAATTTCGATGCTGCAAAGGTGGCTGCCTATAAGGAGACCGACATCCGGCGCCTGCTCGCTGATCCCGGCATCGTGCGCAACCGTCTCAAGATTGAATCCGCAATCCGCAACGCGCGGGGCGTGTTGACCATGAAAGAGGAGTTCGGGTCGCTCGATGCCTTCCTCTGGCGTTTTGTCGACGGGGTCTCCATGCAGAATTCATGGCGGTCGCTGGCCGAGGTCCCGGCGCGCACCGCACAGTCAGACGCGCTGAGCAAAGAGCTGAAGCGCCGTGGTTTCAACTTTGTCGGTTCGACGATCTGCTATGCGTTCATGCAGGCGGTGGGGATGGTCAACGACCACACCGTCGATTGTTTCCGGCATGAAGAAATAAAGCGTGGCTATTGACCGGTCGAGTGCAAAGGGCTGGCATCGACTGCACATTTCTTGTACACATGCATCCGTCGCACGCGACCTGTCACTCCTGGCAGTGCCGGTTTTCTTAGTTGTTCTGCCGCTTTATTGAACTTGGCACAGCGTATGCTTTCATGAGAGTGACACGCGATGGCACGATGTGGTGCCGGTTGCGCGAACAAAGGCAAAGACGCCCGTACGGTGAAACCACCGGCGGGCT
Source organism: Desulfuromonas sp. (assembly GCA_012026975.1). GTDB lineage: Bacteria > Desulfobacterota > Desulfuromonadia > Desulfuromonadales > BM103 > VAUL01. Next base: position 11,512 of record VEPG01000099.1, read on the forward strand.
TTTTATTATTCAGACAGATGCTCCGCCACGACGGCGGGGCAGGGCAGTGTGGCCCCATCCGGATCGTCCGGGTGGGGATTTTTTATTACGAAAAGGAGCAAAGTCATGGCCAAGAAACTTCGTCAAATCGCCATCTACGGCAAGGGCGGCATCGGCAAGTCCACCACCACCCAGAACACCGTCGCCGGGCTTGCCAGCCTCGGCAACCAGGTGATGATCGTCGGCTGCGACCCGAAAGCCGACTCCACCCGTCTGATCCTCCACGCCAAGGCCCAGGCCACGGTCATGGACCTGGTCCGCGAGCGCGGCACTGTCGAGGATCTGGAACTGGAAGACGTTCTCAAGTCCGGCTACGGCGACGTGCGCTGCGTCGAGTCGGGCGGCCCGGAGCCGGGGGTCGGCTGCGCCGGCCGCGGCGTCATCACCGCCATTAACTTCCTGGAGGAAGAGGGCGCCTACACCGAGGATCTCGACTTCGTCTTTTACGACGTCCTCGGCGACGTGGTCTGCGGCGGCTTCGCCATGCCGATCCGCGAGAACAAGGCCGAGGAGATCTACATTGTCTGCTCCGGCGAGATGATGGCGATGTACGCCGCCAACAACATCGCCAAGGGGATCCTCAAGTACGCCTCCAGCGGCAAGGTGCGGCTGGCCGGACTGATCTGCAACAGCCGCAACACCGATCGCGAGAAGGATCTGATCGAGGCGCTGGCGAAAAAACTCGGCACCCAGATGATCCACTTCGTGCCGCGTGACAACCAGGTGCAGCGCGCCGAACTGCGACGCATGACGGTCATCGAGTATTCCCCCGAGCACAAGCAGGCCGAGGAGTACCGCACCCTGGCGCAGAAGATCGCCGAGAACAAGATGCTGGTCGTGCCGACCCCGCTGGAGATGGAGGAACTCGAGGAGCTGCTGATGGAGTTCGGCATCATGGAGGCGGAGGATGAGTCGATCGTAGGGAAGGCGGAGAACGCGGCTTAAGATCAGCGAGATAGCGAAATAGCGAGGTAGCGAAATAGAAAGTCATCTGAGTTCTTCTATCTTGCTACTTGCTACCTCTCTATCTCCCTAAAAAGGAGATTTCCATATGTCCGAAAAAATAGAGAAGAAAACCGTCGCCGGGATCACCAGGGAATCGACCCAGGCGATGATCGACGAGGTCCTCGCGGTCTATCCGGAGAAGGGGCGCAAGAAGCGCGCCCCGCATCTGGCGCCCAACGACCAGCTCTCCGGCAAGAGCTGCGTCAAGTCCAACAAGAAGACCGTCCCCGGCGTGATGTCCGCTCGCGGCTGCGCCTATGCCGGTGCCAAAGGGGTGGTGTGGGGACCGATCCGCGACATGGTCCACGTCTCCCACGGCCCGGTCGGCTGCGGCTGGTACAGCTGGGGGACGCGCCGCAACCTGATGAGCGGCCAGCTCGGCGTCGACCAGTTCGGCATGCAGTTCACCAGCGATTTCCAAGAGAAGGACATCGTCTACGGCGGCGACAAGAAGCTCAAGACACTGCTCTTTGAGGCCAAGGAACTCTTCCCGCTGGCCAAGGGAATTTCGGTCCTCTCCGAGTGCCCGGTCGGCCTGATCGGCGACGACATCAACTCCGTCGCCAAGCAGTCGAGCAAGGAGCTGGACATCCCGATCATCCCCTGCAACTGCGAGGGGTTCCGCGGCGTCTCCCAGTCGCTCGGGCATCACATCAGCAACGACACGATCCGCGACTACATCATCGAAACCCGCGAGTTTCCGGAGCCGATCGGCCCCTACGACATCGCCCTGATCGGCGAGTACAACATCGGCGGCGACGCTTGGTCGACCAAGCCGCTGCTGGAAGAGTGCGGCTTCAACGTCAAGGCGGTGTGGACCGGCGACGGCGAGATGGAGAAGATCGCCGCCACCCACCAGGTGCGCCTCAACGTCATCCACTGCTACCGTTCTATGAACTACATGTGCAAGGTCATGGAAGAGAAGTACGGCATCCCCTGGATCGAGCTGAACTTCTTCGGTCCGAGCAAGATCAGGCAGAGCCTGCGCGCCCTGGCCGAGCTGTTCGACGACTCCATCAAGGAGAAGGTCGAGGCAGTGATCGCCAAATACGACGCCGAGATGCAAAAGGTCATCGACGAGTACAAGCCGCGGCTCGATGGCAAGACCGTCATGCTCTACGTCGGCGGCCTGCGTCCGCGCCACACCATCGGCGCCAACGAGGATCTGGGGATGACCTGCGTCGGCTCCGGCTACGAGTTCGCTCACTCCGACGATTACGACCGCACCGCCCCGGAGATGCCCGAGGCCACCGTGGTCTACGACGACGCTTCCGAGCTGGAGATGGAGATGTTTGCCCACGTGATCAAGCCCGACCTGATCGGCAGCGGCATCAAGGAGAAGTACGTGTTCCAGAAGATGGGGCTGCCGTTTAGGCAGATGCACAGTTGGGACTATTCGGGGCCGTATCACGGCTATAAGGGGTTCCCGATCTTTGCCCGCGACATCGACATGGCGATTAACAGCCCCACGTGGAAGCTGGTGAAGTCACCGTTTTAGTGGGGGGCGCCCGCTTTTCCGCCAGGCCGGCGTTCCCTTCGTCATCGCTTGTGCGACGTAGCTGCCGCTACGCCTCCGCGCTCTTCCTCGGCGCCACCGCCCTGACGAAAAATCGAACGCCCAGTTGGGAACTGGGAAAAACCATCTTGCGGCGTCGTGACGGATGAGTCCTTCGCCCATAGGAGATACGACAATGGCTAACAACTTGGGTCTTGCTGTCAAACCGGTCACGACGACTCCGCCGGAAGAGGTCGAAAGAGTCGCAGCCTGGATCAACACCGAGGAGTACAAGGAACTCAACTTCAAGCGCGAGGCGTTGGTGGTCATGCCCCCCCACGCCTGCCAGCCGCTCGGCGCGGAACTGGTGGCCCACGCCTTCGAAGGGTCGCTGCCGTTTGTGCACGGCTCGCAGGGGTGCGCCTCCTACTACCGCTCGACGCTGAACCGCCACTTCCGCGAGCCGGCGCCGGCGGTCTCCGACTCCATGACCGAGGACGGCGCGGTGTTCGGCGGGCAGAACAACCTGCACGAGGGGCTGGAGAACGCCATCGCCCTGTACAAGCCGAAGATGGTGCCGATCTTCACCTCGTGTATGCCGGAGATCATCGGCGACGACCTTTCGGCCTTCATCAAGAACGCCCGTGGCAAGGGGCTGGTGCCGGACGATGTTCCGACCCCCTACGCCAATACGCCGAGCTTCAACGGCTCGCACATCCACGGCTACGACGCCATGCTCGTCTCGATCCTGCAGACGCTGACCGACGGCAAGAAGCTGGACGGGCGCTGCACCGGCAAGGTCAACCTGATCCCCGGCTTCGACGCCAACACCGGCAACTTCCGCGAGTACAAGCGGATCTTCGCCGAATTCGGTGTCCCCTGCACCATTCTCGGCGACATCTCCGACGTCTTCGATTCGCCGCTGGACGGCACCTACCGCATCTATCCGGGCGGCACGCCGCTGGCCGACGCGGGCGATTCGATCAACGGCAAGGCGACCATCAATCTCGGCCCGTACTCGGCGACCAAAACCTTTGCATGGGTCAAGGATAACTACGCCGGCAAGCATCAGGCGCTGCCGATGCCGCTGGGGGTCGCCCGCACCGACGCCTTGTTGCTGGCGATCTCGGAACTGACCGGCAAGCCGGTGCCCGAAAGCCTCAAGGCCGAGCGTGGGCGGGTGGTGGATGCCATGACCGACGCCCACCAGTACATGCACGGCAGGAAGTTCGCCCTCTACGGCGACCCGGATCAACTCATCGGCACCGTCGCTTTCCTGCTGGAGATGGGAGCGGTTCCCTATCACATCCTCTGCAGCAAGGGGAGCAAGAAGGTGGCGAAGGAGATCCAGGAGCTGCTCGACTCGTCGCTGTTTGGCAAGGAGGGGAAGGTCTACATGGGTAAGGACCTCTGGCACCTGCGCAGCCTGCTGATGACCGACCCGGTCGACGCCCTGATCGGCGACACCCACGGCAAGTTCATCGCCCGCGACGCCAGGATCCCGCTCTTTCGCTTCGGCTTCCCGGTCATGGACCGCGTCAACCTGCACCGCAGCCCGATCATCGGCTACCAGGGGGCGATCAACATGGTGACGGCGATCTGCAACACCTTCATCGACATCGTCGATCAGACCTGCGAGGACCGGTTCTTCGAAATGATGAGATAAGAGGCGAGGCAGATTAAATAAGCCTTTTACCGCAGAGGGCGCCGAGAACGCAGAGATCTTGGGTTTTCTCTGTGTCCTCTGCGGTAAATAAATGAGCCATGATCCGTACCCGCAAACTTGCCTTAATTAGAGGCCGTACCACGAAAGGACTCTTTATGAAAGTCGCCTTTGCCAGCACCGACAAGGTGCATATCGACGAGCATTTCGGCCAGGCCGAGCAGTTCTACCTTTGGGACATCGGCCCGGACGTCGCGGCCTTCTCCGGTGTCGTCCAGGTCAAAGCCGAAATCGAGGCCGGGCACAGCGACGACAAAATCGAGGCCCGCGCTGCCGCTCTGGCCGACTGCGCTCTGGTCTACGTGGCGGAGATCGGCGGGCCGGCCGCCGCCCGGTTGGTGGCGAAGAAGATTCATCCGCTCAAGAGCAAGGATCGGGAGTCGATTATCGACGTGGTCGGAAAACTGCAGGAAGTTTTACGAAACAGCCCGCCGCCATGGCTGAGGAAAGCGATGCTGAAGGGGGAGCGGGTATTGTAGGGGCGGTTCGCTAACCGCCCCTACGCAACCAACCAACAGACCAATTCAAGGAGACTACATCATGCCCTTCTTAACCGGACTGACCAAGGGGAAGACCGAATGGACCCCGACCTTCATCGACAGTGTCGACCCGGAAAAGTGCATCGGCTGCGGCCGCTGCTACAAGGTCTGCTCGCGCAGCGTGCTGGCGCCCGAAGACCTTGAGGACGAGGAGAGCGAATCGGTGCGCATGATCATGACCGTGGCCAATGGCAGCAAGTGCATCGGCTGCGCCGCCTGCGCGGTGACGTGCAGCAAGAAGGCGTTCACACTCAAGCCGCTTACAATCTGAAGGTCATAGGTCCTATAGGTCGTATAAGGCCTATGGGACCCATGAAAAGGAGCTTTCCCCATGCTCATCGCCGTCGCCTCCAAATCCGGTACCGAGGTCGATCAGCACTTCGGTCACGCCGAACGTTTTCTGGTCTATGCCTGCGCCGCCGGCAAGCCGCAGCTGGTGAAAGAAGTGCCGGTGGAAAAGTACTGCTCGTTTGATCCGAATCATGCCTTCCGCAAGCCGCAGTTCCAGGCCATCGTCGAGGCACTGGCCGGGTGCCGGGTGGTGGTCACCGCGATGATCGGCGACTATCCGCGCCAGGAACTGGAAAAGGCCGGGATGGTCCATATCACAGCTGTTGGGCCGATCGAGGCGGCGATCCTGACGGCACACGGCCAACTGTGCGGGTGCGGCTGTGCGTGCCGGGAAGAAAAACCGTGCTGAACGAGGAAGGGCGACCGTGAAGGGGCCACCTATTTGATAAACGTCCCGTTGTGAAACTCCTCGAAGGCAATCCGCAGCTCTTCGCGGGTGTTCATGACGATCGGTCCCTGCCAGGCCACCGGTTCGCCGAGAGGGCGGCCGGTCAGCAACAGGAAGCGCACCCCCCGACCACCGGCTGTCACCCGGATGCGCTCGCCTTCGCGCGCGTAGAGCACCACGGTCTCGGGGCCGAAACAGCACGCCCGTTCCAGGTCAAGCCAGCCGCTCCCCGCGTAGTCGAAGCTGAACGGATCGCGGCCCTCGTCGAAATGCCCATCGCCGGACAGCACGTAGGCCACCGCCGTATGTCCGTGCTTGACAGTATGCGTGAAGACCCCGTCGGCCGGCACGCTCACATCCATCAACTCCGGGTCGATGACGATGTCCCGGACCGGCCCCGTGACCCCGTTCAACGTGCCGCTGACCAGCTTCACCCGGGTGCCGGATGCAAGTATGACCTCCGGGATCGTCGCTGCCGGCACGTCGCGGTAGCGCGGCGGCATCATCTTGTGAGCTGCCGGCAGATTGGCCCAGTACTGGAACCCCCACATGGTGCCGGTCGGGCTCTGCTGCGGCATCTCCTGGTGAATGATGCCGCTGCCGGCGGTCATCCACTGCACGTCGCCAGCGCCGATCACTCCCGTGTTGCCCATGCTGTCGCCATGCTCCACCCGTCCTTCGAGAATGTAGGTGATCGTCTCGATCCCCCGGTGCGGGTGCCAGGGAAAACCGGCCAGATACTCGGCGGGGTTGCTGGTATGAAAGTCGTCGAGCATCAGAAAGGGGTCGAACATCGGCACCTGATGGTAACCGAAGGCCCGCTTGAGATGGACGCCGGCACCCTCGATGGTCGGGGCGCTCCGGAACACCTTGAAGATTTTTCGGATGGTCATGGCTTCGCCTCTCAGGGAAGAGTTCGTCACCACAACAATTTACCAGACGGGAAGGCAAATGCACCCGCACCCTCGGGCGGCCTCCAGGTTTTCTCGTCAGACTGATCAATAATTGGGCGGTGGCAGAAGGCTGGCTGCCGCAGTCGTGGGCAGGCACCGGCCATCGCGATGGCTTCTGCCCGCATTAAACGGCCTTTCTGAAATTGGCATCGTTGATGCTAGATTAAAGGCCAGCTGCACCAATCACAAAATACGGTACAGGGTCGTACCACCGATAAGCCAGGCAACGGCGCTTCCGGTTTTCTCCGGGAGCGCCGTTTTGTTCGAAAGGAGCGAGAGATGGCCAGCGGCTGCCCGATGATGACAATGAAAGCTGCAAGCGAGCACCCCTGCTTCGGTGGCGACCACGGCAAGGCGGGCCGCATCCACCTGCCGGTGGCGCCGGGGTGCAACATCAAGTGCGGTTTCTGCGAGCGCAAATTCGACTGCGCCAACGAGAGCCGCCCCGGCGTGACCAGCCGGGTGCTGACTCCGGAACAGGCGGTGGAGCGAGTCGGTTTGGTCAAGCGGTACATGGAGCGGCAGGGGGGGGCGCGGCTCAAGGTGGTCGGCATCGCCGGCCCCGGCGACCCGCTGGCCAACCCCAGGACCTTCGAGACCTTCCGCCTGGTGCGCGAAGCATTTCCCGAGATGACCCTGTGCCTCTCCACCAACGGCCTGTGCCTGCCGGAGATGATCGATACGCTCAAGGCGCTCGATCTGCACAGCCTGACCGTCACCATCAATGCTCTGACCCCGGCGACCGGGGCCAAGGTCTACGAGTGGATCAAGCTCGACGGGCACCGGCTGGAAGGGGAAACGGCGGCAGCGCTGCTGCTCGAACGGCAGTTGGAGGGGGTGCGGCTGGCGGCGGCGGCCGGGCTGCTGGTCAAAATCAACCACGTCTATATCCCCGGTATCAACGACCACGAGACTCTCGATCTGGCCGTGAAGGTGCGCACTCTGGGGGCCACCATGATGAACATCATCCCGGTCATCCCCCTCGGCCTGTTCAAAGGGGTCGAGCCACCGTCCTCGGCATTGATGGAGATGGTGCGCAACCAGGCCGAACTGATCCTCTCCCAGGCCCGCCACTGCAAGCAGTGCCGTGCCGACGCGGCCGGAGTCGTTGGTAAAGATCTTGATCTGGCGATGCTGGCCTGAACCGGATGTGCGCTCAAGGAGTTTTGACATGACCCTGCTGATCCCCCTGTTGCTGCGATTGACAGCGTTGTTCGAGCGCGGCATCGTTACTGGCGAATCATCCTCGGACACTCGGGTTGTCTCTGAAGAATCGTCGGAAACCAACCTGGAAAAGGAATAGAGCATGTCCGCCGAATTGATTCCCCTGCTCGCCGTCTGCATCTTCGGGGTCGCCATGCTTTACGCCAGTGTCGGGCACGGTGGTGCTTCCGGCTACCTGGCGACGATGGCGCTGTTCAGCCTCTCGCCCGCCGCCCTGAAGCCGACCGCCCTGGTGTTGAACATCGTCGTGGCGGGGGTTGCGACCTGGCTGTATGTGACGGCAAAACAGTTTTCCTGGCGGGCCTTCTGGCCCTTCGCCGTCACCTCCATCCCGGCCAGCTACCTCGGCGGCTGCTTCAGCCTGCCGCCGCATCTCTACCGGCCGGCGCTTGGAGTGGTGCTGCTCTTTGCCGCCTGGCGGCTGTTCGTGCGCACCGAGCGAAAAGAGGGGGAAATTCACCTGCCGAAGCTGCCGGTAGCCATGGCCGTGGGTGGCGTGCTCGGTTTCGCTTCGGGGCTGATCGGCGTCGGCGGCGGGATCTTTCTCAGCCCGTTGATGGTGCTGCTCGGCTGGGCGCGGGTGCGCGAGGTTTCCGGGATCGCCGCCCTGTTCATTCTGGTCAACTCGGCTGCCGGCCTTCTGGGGCATGTCGGCAGCCTGCAGCAGGTCCCCGACTTTGCCCCGCTGCTGGCGGTCATGGCGCTGGCCGGGGGAACCGTCGGCGCGCTCGGCGGCAGCCGCCACCTGCCGGTACCGGCGATTCTCAAGGCGATGGCTATGGTGCTGGTGATCGCCGGCGGGAAGCTGTTCCTGGTCTGAGCAAATATTTGGAAGGCGTGCGTTTCTTTCCCCCCGGGGTGCGGTTCAGGGGAGTTCCAGCGGCGGCTCGTCGAGCGCCGCCACCAGCTCGCGCAACTCGAGAATGTGCTCGTTCCAGTAGTGCGGGGTGTTGAACCAGGGGAAGGTGCGGGGGAAGATCGGGTCGTCCCAGCGGTTGGCGAGCCAGGCGGCATAGTGCAGGACGCGCAGGGCGCGCAGCGGTTCGATCAGGGCCAGTTCGCGCGGGTTGAATTCAAAGAATTCGGTGTAACCCTCGAGCAGCGCATCGAGCTGCGCCAGCCGGCGTGGCCGGTCACCGGAGAGCATCATCCACAGGTCCTGGACCGCCGGGGCGGTGCGGGCATCGTCGAAGTCGACGAAATGCGGCGCGCCGGCCCGCCAGAGAATGTTGCCGGCATGGCAGTCGCCGTGGGTGCGGATGGTGTGTATCGGCCCGGCCGCGGCCAGAGCGGCGTCGATGGCGGCCAGCAGTCGCTCGGTCACCGCCAGGTAGCTGGCGCGGTAATCGGCGGGGACGAAGTCGCGCAGGCGGGCGACGCTGGCATGGCCGAAAGCGGCGCTGTCGAGCGTCGGGCGGTGGCGAAACGGCCGTACCGCACCGATGGCGTGAATCCGTCCGAGGGTCCGGCCGAGGATCAGCAGGTTGTCGAGATCGTCGAACTCCGGTGCGTGCCCCCCCTGACGCGGGTAGAGGGCGAAGTGGAAGCCCTTGCAGTGGAAGAGGCTTTCGCCGGCGGGATTGCGCCAGGGGGCCACCACCGGCAGCTCGTGCTCGACCAGTTCGAAGCAGAAGGCGTGTTCCTCGCGCAGCTGCGCTTCGCTCCAGCGCGCCGGGCGGTAGAACTTGGCGATCAGCGGTGCCCCCTCCTCGAGACCCACCTGCCAGACCCGGTTCTCGAAACTGTTCAGCGCCAGGGTGCGGCAGTCGCAGCGGAAGCCCTGCTGCTCCACGGCATCCATGACGACATCCGGGGTCAGGGTGTGAAAAGGGTGCAGGCGGTCGGGCATCAGGCGTGCTCCAGAGGGTTTGACTGCCCGGCCAGCGTGAACAACGGGGCATGATTGGACGTGAACAGCGGCGGGGGGGGGGGGGGGGGG
>VEPG01000099.1:21349-30116 GCA_012026975.1 Desulfuromonas sp.
CGCCCCCACCGCCGGGTGCCGGGAAAATTCACGGCTGACGAAGCGCCGCACCCGTTGCCGGTCCCATCCCCGCGGATGACGGAAGTCGGTGTACAGTGAAAGGTCCCCTTCGTAAAAAGGGGCGGTGGCGCAGTTTACCGCCTCTTCGCCGAACGTCGGCATGTTGAACAGGGCGACATTGAGAAAATCGATTTCCTCGCCATGGCGGACGACAAAGTCCAGGGTGCGCCGCGCCGCCGCCTCGTCCTCTGCCGGGGTGCCGAACAGCAGGTAGCCGTAGACGGCGATCCCCGCCTGTTTCAGATTAGTCAGCGCCTGCGCGACAGTACCGAGATCGATCCCCTTGCGCAGCCGGTCGAGCACTTCCTGGTCCCCCGATTCCAGCCCGAGCTTGAGCATCACGCACCCCGCGCGGCGCAGCGCCCGGCAGAAATCCGGGTCGGCCAGCTGTGCGTCGATCCGGGCGAAACCATACCACGGTACGGGCAGAGGCCGCTCGATTAATGCGCGCAGCAGCGCCGGGCTGACGGCATTGTCGAGCAGGTGGACCAGCACCGGCCGGTGCGCGGTACACAAGGCGTGCAGTTCGCCCAAAGCCTGATGTACCGGCAGTGGCCGGTAGGGGTTCCCTTCGGCGCGCTCCGGGCAGAAGGAGCAGTGGTGCCAGTAGCAGCCGGCGGCGGCGCTGTAGGGGAGGATCAGGCCGGGCGCCAGGTAGCCGGTCAGCGGCAGATCGCCGTAATCCGGCAGGGCAGGCCGCCCGGTGGTGGTTTTCGCGCCGCACAGTTCGAGCAGGGGGGCTTCGCCGGGGCCGGCGATCAGGTGGTCGATCAAGCCGCCGAAGGAGTTTTGCCAGCCGGGGCGCTGCCGCCAGGAGGTCACCAGCCCGCCGCCGAGCACGATGGTCGCTTGCGGGGCATGGCGGCGGATGAAGCCGGCCATGGCGAAGGTGCACAGGGCCTGGCTCAGGTAGTTGAGGGAAAAGCCGACAATCCTCACCCCGTCGAGCAGCTCCGGCAGCCGACGGCTGAACCAGGTGAAGAACGGGTTGCGCTCGGGATGCCGCGCCGCTTCGAGGAGGTCGGTGCTGGCCAGCGGCGAAAGGCCGTTCTGCTGGTAGTCCGCCAGGCCGATGGTCGCACCGTGTGCCTCTCCGGCCTTTGTCAACAGCCGGTTGAGGTCGCTGACCGCCCGATTGTAGCGGGCCGGGGTACGGTAGGTGTCCGGAGTGCGCAGCGCGGCCAGATGCCGGTCGCGGTTTTTGGCCGCCCGCCGGGTCCAGGTGTCGTGGTCTTCCGGTTCCTGTCCCAGCAGTTGCAGCTGCCCCTCCAGGTTGGCGTCCAGTATCCGGCAGGGGACGCCGGCGCCGCGCACGGCCCCGGCCAGGCGGGCGATCCCGGCCGGCGGCTCGCACCCTTTCGCGATCGGTGGGTGGATGAGCAGAAGCGGCTGCACGTCAGTCGATCGCTGCGCCATGGCCGGTTTGCCCAACCGGTTCGAGGCCTCCCGCCGCCACCCGATTGACCAGCATCGCCGCGGCATTGTCTCCCGTGGCATTGAGCAGCGTTGCCAGCGGATCGATGATGACGCTGATCACGGCCAGCAGCGGCAACGCCTCCTGACCGAAGCCGAAGACCGACAGGATCACCATCTCGCCGATCATCCCCCCGGTCGGAATGGCGCCGATGACCACCCCGGCGAGGATCGCCACCGCGACCGTCATTATCAGCACCGACGGCGTCAGTTCGAGGCGGAACAGACTGATGGCAAAGAGGGCTTTGGCCACGGCGCCGATCACCGAGCCGTCCTTGTGAATGACGGCACCGACCGGGATCACCAGGTTGTTCACCTCGCGAGACACCCCCATCCGGGGAGCCGCCTCGAGGTTGGCCGGCATCGTCGCCATGCTCGAGCAGGTACCCAGCGCTGTCAGGGAGGGGGTGAGCATGTGGGCCCAGAAAGCGCGCATCCCGCCGGGTCCGCCGGCCAGCCAGGCGTAGGCGGAAAAAGCCACCACGAAATAGGTGCCGGCGAACAGGTAGTACGCCGTGAACAGCTGCATGTAAGCGCCGGCCAACTGCGCCCCGGTCTCGGCAACCGTGGCGGCGAAATAGGCAAACAGCCCGACCGGAGCGGTCAGCATGACATAATCGACCAGCCGGATGGCGACGTCGGCGCTGCTCTGCAGCACCTTCGCCAGAGGCTCGCCGCGCTCGCCGAGCTGGCGGGCGGCCAGGCCGACCGCCGCCGCGAAAAGCATCAGCGGCAGCATCGCCCGGTGAGAGAGCAATTCCGCGAAACTCGGCACGGTAACGGTCCTGACCAGTTGCACCAAGGTTGACGGCGCTTGCACCGTTGCCGCCACCGGCAAGGCCAGTCCACCACCGGGAGCCGGCTGCACGATCAGGAAGAAAAACAGCGAACTCAGCGCAGCCACCAGGCTGGTCGCCAGGAACACCGCCAGCATGGCCCAGGAGATCTTCGATAGGGTTGCGGTGCGGGAGGTGGTGATGCTTGACGCAATCGAGAAAAACACCAGGGGGACGATCACCATGAAGATGAGGTTGAGAAAGAGATCTCCCAACGGTTTGAGCGTGCCGGCGATATCCGGCGCATAACAGCCAACGGCCGCTCCCGTCACGATCGAAGCGATCAGCAGGAGGGAAAACCGGTAAGCGCGCAGCACTCCCATGGAGCAACCTCTTAAGATCCGGAAGATTTTTTATCATGCCTGTTTAGCACAAACTCGCGGCAGCGAGAATGGCCAACGTGTATTCACTGGCGGCAATTTCCGAAAACCCTGCGCCCCTGGCACTCGCAAGGCGAAGGCTGCAGTCCCCGTGAACTGCAATCCGCGGATCCCGGATTCCATCAGACAATCCGGTAGAAATTTTCTACCCGCAAAAGTAGCAGGCTACCCATTGTTGACGGTTGGTTGAATGATAAATTTTCTCTAATTTTAAGGGTGGCTCTTGCCTATAGGCTGGGGAGTCAGCAACAGACCATCCGCTTCGCACTCACAACGGAAAGGAGTTTGTCATGCTAAGAAAGATCCGCATTCTGCTTCTGACATCATTGCTGATGGCGGCGACCGTCACCGCTGCGTTCGCGGCCCTGACCCTCGAGCAAAGGTTGGGCAAGTTGCTCTATTTCGATCGCTACCTCTCCTCCAACCACAATCAAGCCTGCGCCAGCTGTCACGACATCAGCGCCGGTTTCGCCGACCCGCTGAACCTGCGCCTGCCGGAGCTCTACCCGGTTTCGGCAGGCTCCATCACCACCGCGTTCGGCGGCCGCAATGCCCCGCCCTCGGCCTATGCGCTCTATAGTCCGCCATTCGGCATCGACCCGGCCACCGGGCTCTACGTCGGCGGGCAGTTCTGGGATGGACGAGCGGCCACCTTGAAGGATCAGGCCAAGGGGCCGTTCCTGAACCCCGTGGAAATGAACATGGGGACCATGGCCAACGTCGTTGCGGCGCTCAAAGATCCCGCCAACCGCAACGCACCGGAGTATCAACGCCTGTTCGCCCTGATTTACAGGATCAATCTGGCGGCGATCGATCCGGCAGTACATCCCGCGCGGGTCGCCAACGCCTATGACAAAGCCGCCCAGGCAATCGGTGAATACGAGAAGTCGGCCTTGTTTGCCCAGTTCTCGTCGAAATTCGACGCGGTCATGGCCGGCGCGGAATCGTTTACCCCCGGCGAAGCCAACGGTTGGGCGCTGTTTAATGGCAAGGCCCAGTGCAACCTGTGCCATCCGGCTCCGTTGTTCACCGATTTTACCTATGACAACCTGGGCATCCCGAAAAGCACCCACCCCATGCTTGCCGCTAACCCCGCCGATCTCGGCTTGGGGACGGTTGTCGGTGACCCGCTGCAGGACGGCAAATTCAAGGTTTCCAGCCTGCGCAATATCGACCTGACCCCGCCCTATGGCCACAATGGCTACTTCGCGACGCTGCAGGACATCGTCCACTTCTACAATACGGCCGGCAACGGTTCCTGGCCGGCCCCGGAGGTTACGGCCAATGTCAACCGTAACGAGTTGGGCAATCTGCTGCTGACTGCAGGGGAAGAACTCGATCTGGTTGCGTTCCTCAAAACCCTCACGGATCGTTTCGAAGGAAAGAGGTATGCGCCGGTCATTCCATGACGGCAAGACCCGTCGTTGCGAAGTAAAAACGCCCCGCGTTCGCGGGGCGTTTTTGCATGACGGAAACCTTGATTTTAAACGAACAATTGACGTTCTGGCGGAGGGAGCGTGACTTTACATGGATCGAAGAGCAGTGTGTTCCCGGGTGTCCGCTCCGGCCCCATCTCCGCCCCCGGAGACCCCAGGGCGGTTCGGGTGATTCCGGAAGCTCCGATAGCGAAAACCGTTCGGGCAAAGGCTGTCCGGAGCAGGCACGCCGTGATGCTGCTCGAAGGACAACCGCTTGCAGGTATCCTTCAGGGTGCCGAGACAGTAGCTCTTGATGAAGAGTTGATACTGTTTTCGTTCGGCATCATCCCTGAATTCGGAGAAAAATGAACACGTCTGCTGTTTTTCGCATCCCATGGTTATCCCCCAGGAATCTCTTCAGGACGATCATTGCGGTCTTGCCGCAAGGCGCGCTTTGCATCCATTGACCCAGTTTTTTATCTCCTCCAGGTGAAACGGTTTTTTGATGTGGTGGCAGCCGAATTCCGCGATCGCCGTTTCGATGGTTTTGGTCATGCTGGCGCTCATGACCGCCTTGTTCGCATCGAGCGCCTTGCACCCCCGCTGACGTTGCAGCTTCAGAAAATCGATGGCATTGAGATGCGGCATGCGGATATCGACAAGGATGGCGTCGGCGCAGGGTTTTTCTTTGGTGCACCGGCATTTTTCATCTTTGAGATTGCGATACAGAGGGCAGGCTGTGACATCCTGAAAGGCGGAGACTTCATGCCCCTGACCTGCAAGGTATACCTTCAGCAGTTCGCGCAGGCCCAGGTCGGGATCGAATACCAGAATCTTGAGCTTCACTGTTGACGACCTCCTTTCCACCAGGCGACTACATAAAAATGCCCGTTCTGGCAATGCCGAAAACGAGCGAGAATGACTGCCGCCACTCTTGACTGCTCTCTTCGGCAACCCGGCTATCCGCCTTCGCGCTACGCGCTGCGGCGGACCCGTGGCTTTGCGTCACCGGTTCGCACCGGGTTTGCTCGTATCGGAGAGTCTTTTTTGTTGCGCGAACAAGCCGTTGTGATGCAACGATAGCACACTACATCTTGCAACTTTCTCATCATGACGCAGTCCTTGATCGCGGCGGCGATGATTAGCCTCTGCCGATAGCGAAAAAAGCGCCATTGATGTCATAATGACAGCCTTCAGCGGCCTAAAATGGAAAAACACAGTGCCGTCAGCACGATCCGGGGAGGAAAATCATGAAAGTCGTGGCATTCAGCGGCAGCGCCCGCAAAAACGGCAACACCGCCATATTGGTGAAACAGGTCTTTGCGGAACTGGAAAAGGCGGGGATCGAGACCGAGCTGGTGCAACTGGCCGGCGAGCGCCTGCGCGGCTGCATCGCCTGCTACCAGTGCTGGCAGACCAGGGACGGCAGCTGCGCGGTCAAGGACGACTGCATCAACGACTGCATCCAGAAGATGCGGGGGGCCGACAGGATCATCCTCGCCTCGCCGACCTACTTCGCCGACATCACCACCGAGATCAAGGCGCTGATCGACCGTGCTGGGATGGTGGCGCGCGCCAACGACCACATGCTGCGGCGCAAGATCGGGGCCGGGGTCATCGCCGTGCGTCGCGGCGGGGCGATTCACGCCTTCGATTCCCTCAATCACTTCTTCCTGATCAGCCAGATGGTTGTTCCCGGTTCCCTCTACTGGAACATGGGGATCGGCCGGGAGATCGGCGAGGTGGAACAGGACACTGAAGGGATGCAGACCATGCAGGTGCTGGGTGAAAACATGGCCTGGCTGATGGGCAAGGTCAGCAGCTGATCAACTTTTCCCCTGTTGCAGGAAGGCGTCGATCGCCTCGGCCACCCGGCGGCCCTCGCGCATGGCCAGAATCACCGTCTGCGGTTCGTGGACCACATCGCCGGCGGCGAAGACCCCTTTACGGGTGGTCATGCCGTAGAACGGCTCATTCTCGGTGATCACGTAGCCGTGGTCGTTGGTCTTGATCCCGGTGGTGGTCGAGACGATGCGTGCAAACGGCTTCTGGCCGACGGCGATGATGACCTTGTCGCAGGGGATGAACTGTTCGGTGCCGGGCACCGGCATGATCACGCTTTCGCGTCCGGCGACCTGGCGGGCGAAGAGCTGCAGGGTCACCCCGGTCACCGCCTCTTCCCCGTGGATTCTGGTGACGCTGGTCTCGAAGGCGAAGCTTACCCCCTCGTGCAGCGCCTCGGCGTACTCCTTGTCGCTGGCGCGGCGTTCCTTTTCCGGGACGATATCGACGGCCATGACGCTGGCGGCTTTCAGGCGCAGGGCGGTGCGGGCGGCATCGACCGCCACATTGCCGGCTCCGACCACCACCACGCGGTCGCCGGGGAGCACCGGGTAGGGGCGCTCCCCGAGGCTGCCCTCGCGGATCAGGCTGACCGTCTCCAGAAAATAGATCGCCTGCATTGCTCCCGGCAGCTGTTCCCCCTCGACGCCGAGCTTCTTCGCCAGGCCGGTGCCGGTGCCGATGAAAATCGCCTGGTAGCCCATGGCGAAGAGCTGATCGAGGGTCAGGTCCTCGCCGATGACCACGCCGGTTTCCATGCGCACGCCGAGGTTGCGGACGATCTCGATCTGCTTGTCGACCACTTCCTTCGGCAGGCGGTATTCGGGGATGCCGTAGCGCAGGACGCCGCCGGCCTTCCCTTGCGCCTCGAAGACGGTGACCCGGTAGTTCTGCTTGGCCAGGATCGAGGCCACCGACAGTCCGGCCGGCCCGGAACCGATGACCGCCACCTTGCCGCGCAGGCGGTTCAGCGTCAGTTCCATCTCCTTCTCGGCGAGGAAGCGCTCCAGCTTGCTGATCCGGATCCCTTCCCCCTTGCGGCTGAGCACGCAGGAACCCTCGCACTGGTCGTTGTGCGGACAGACCCGGGCACAGATGATGGCCAGATTGCTGTTCTCGTTGATGATGTCGATCGCCGTGCGATAATCCTTCGCCTCGATCGCCGCGATAATCTCCGGGATGCGGTTGTCGATCGGGCACCCCCTGACGCACAGTGGAGTCTTGCACTTGAGGCAGCGCCGGGCTTCGGCAAGAGCCTCCTCTTCGGTAAAACCTCTTTCAAGTTCGTCGAAATTGAGCATATTCCGCAACGTTCCCCGCGCAAAAGAAAAGGCGGATTAATTCCGCCGATGCCTGCACTATAACATTTCTCGGCCCTGCTGTCCAAAACGGACGCAACAAATCTTCACGGCAGAACCCATCCTCTTTCGGCCTGCCGTCACCCCACCATTACGCAGTCGCCTGATACCGGCTCAATCGCCGAAGGGCATCGGGTCACAGAAGAGGATACATTCGGTATCTTTTGTACCCATTTCGAAATCGCCCCGGATAGCGGTTTCCCCCCCGAGATGTTCGATGGTCGGATGCCCGTACTTCGTTTCGCACGTGGTACAGACGTACGGGTTGTTATCCGTGAGTTCCGAATAGGCTTGTGTAAACCGATCTTTCATGACTTCGCTCCTTTCCGCGTTCCTTGCTGGGGCAGGAACATATCTGTCTGAAGCAATCATAACACAAATGACAAATTTAGTAATATATCGTCACTGGCGTATTTACTGTCTCGCTTTGCCTGCCCGTTTTACCGGTTTGTCTTGACAAATGATTTCCGTATGCTTGAATCTTAAGAATATCCCAATCATTGATTGCAAAAACGACGGGAGGCAAATCAATGAACATGCAGGAGATCCGTGAAAGGGCGACGGCCGTTGGGCTGAATGGTGTCGGCAAATTGCGCAAGGCGGAACTGATCCACAAGATCCAGCAGGCTGAAGGCAACGACTCCTGCTACGGGGCGGAATGGCGGCAGGATTGCGCCGAGATGCACTGTTGCTGGCGTCCCGATTGCCTGAAGGAATAATACCCGGTCAAATCGCTCCGCAGGTTCAAGAAAGAGCATCGACCGGCCCGTATGTTACGGGCCGGTCGATGTTTCATTTGGAGTGGCTGAAAACACGGAGGGTTTATGCCCTCTTTTGTCAGTTAACGGGGCGGTGTTGCCGGTTGCCCGGTCGAAAAGCCGCAACTGGCGCCGGGCAAAGGACTGGCATGAATCGTGTAATTCAACGAAGATGAAGAGAATTGGCGCCACGCGGTGTTTACGCGAATTTTTCATCGAACCAGGAGGAACAGTCATGTTTTATCGGAAGCTCTGGATGGCGGTGACCATCATTCTGCTCAGTACCACGCTTGCCCATGCCGACCTCGATCTTTACCTGCAAAATCTCAGTGTCAGCGCCCAGGCCGATTTCGGCGACTTCCGGGCACAGGTCGGCGCACATTTCGGTGCCAGCGACCGTGACCTCGATCTGGTTTTCCGGGGGGTTTATGAGCCGGCCGATGCCGTCATCTGCCTGTGGCTGGGACAGCAGTCCCATCGTCCCTACGATGTCGTCATGCGGGAATACAGTGCCAACCGGAAGAAAGGGTGGGGGGCGTTGGCGCAGAGCCTCGGCATCAAGCCCGGGTCACCGCAGTTTCATGAGCTCAAGAGGGGCGAACTGGGGTGGGCGCCGGCCTCGCGCTCCGCACGTGGCGAGGA
>VEPG01000087.1 GCA_012026975.1 Desulfuromonas sp.
GCGGGCATACTGTCGAGGACGATGAGCCCAAGTATGGCCTGGCGATGACCGGGCTGGTCGACCCGACGAAAATGATATCGACCGTCGGAGCCCGGCCCGGCGATCTGCTGCTGCTGACCAAACCGCTCGGCACCGGCATTCTGGTCACCGCTCTCAAGGGTGAGGCGATTACCGAGGCACAGATGGCCGACGCAATCCGCAGCATGACCACCCTCAATCGCCAGGCCAGCGAGGCGATGTGCGAGGTCGGCGTGCACGCCTGCACCGACATCACCGGCTTCGGCCTCCTCGGTCATGCCCTGGAGATGGCCGAGGCGAGCAAGGCGGGGCTTGTCATCGAAGCCGGCTCGCTGCACGTTTTCCCGCTGGTGCTCGACATGGCCGCCATCGGCCTGGTCCCGGCCGGCAGTTACCACAACCGCGAATATTACCTGCCGCGCGTGGTCAACCGCGACCAGTTGCCGCCGGAGCTGACCGATATCCTTGCCGACCCGCAGACCTCAGGCGGTCTGCTGATGGCTGTCGCCCCCGACCGCCTCGAAGCCATGCAGACGGCTCTGCACTCTCGCGGCGTGTCCGCCTGGACCGTGGGCCGGGTGACGGACGCACATCCCGGGATGTTGTCGGTCGACTAGATACAAAAAAGGGCGCAGCGTGCTGCGCCCCTACACCACCTGCGGGAGAGGGACAGCCCCCCTGCGGGGACAGTCCCTACCGCCTTACAAGTCTCCCGTCAACTCCTGCAGCTTGAACAGCTTCGGATTCAGTCCGGCCACGCAGGCCACGATCTCGCGCAGCCCGGCCTCGTCGATCCCGGTTTCCTCGTCGCGCCCCTGGAAGTACGGATACCCTTTGGGGAGCGGCGAGTAGGTCCCGTCGCGCTGCAGGGCCACATCGACGACCTCGTTGACCCGGCCGACCGCCTCCCACGGGTCGCGGTAATCGTACTGACGGGCGACCACATGCAACAGCAACCCGTTCGGGAAGACCCCCTTGACTTCGAAGGAGAACTCCCGGGGCGCGCCGTAGTTCTCGGTGCGGCCGCCGCGCGACATCACCCGCGCCCCGGCGGCCTCCAGAATCTCCCGGACCGACGCCTCGGTCATCGGTTTGACTTGGTCCATTGACATCCATCCTTTCACCGCCAAGGGCGCAGAGCCAAAGTCCAGGGTTTGCCGTCTCCTCTGCGACCTCTGCGGTTAGTGTTTATATACAGTTCAGCACTCGGCACTTGTCAGCCGCAACTCCACCCCCCACTCCACCGGTTTTTTCCCCTCCGGCGTCAGCACCCACAGGGTCGGGAACTCCATGCTCTCCGGTGCCGGGCCCTCGCCATCGGTCAGATAGATGACCGCCGCCGGTCTGGGGTGCATCCCCCGGGCATGTTCGAAGACCGGGCGCAGGTCGGTGAAGCCGCCGCCGTGCACCACCTCGCCCACCGCCTGGCTGCTGCGGAACTGTTCGATGCGGCGGATGCGGCTGTGGGCGTAGAGCACGGTGATCCGGCTGTCGCGGCCGCGGGCGATCCGCAGCAGCTCAAAAGCAAAGGCTTCGCGCAGCGGCTTTTCGTCGGTCGACTCGCTGACGTCGATCGCCACCAGCAGATTCAGCTGACGGCGCTTGCGCAGCCCCGGGGTGTCGTGTTCGAAGCGCCGGTGCTCGCGCTGCCAGGTGCTCTGCCGACCGATCCGGCCGGCGGTGCCAATGAACTGGCGCAGCACCTGCCGCCAGGGGATGACCGGCGGGGCCAGCCACCCCTGCACCAGTTCACGGAGATCGTCGGGGACTTCCCCGTGCGCCTTGCGGTGGGCTTCGCGCACCAGGTCACGCACCGCCTGCTCGGCCAGGCGCTCGGGAGTGCTGTCGGCCTCGCTCCAGATCGCGTGGTCGTCGAGAGGCTCTGGACGGCCCACCTCTTCGCGCGGCCGGCCGCCGGCATCCCTGCCGGCATTGCCGACGCCCTCGCCGTCGAGACACCCAAGATCGAAGTGCGGCGCCAGTTGCCGGGCATAGTCCTCGGCCGCCAGCCCGTTCTCGAGATCGAAACGCGCCGGAGAGGGAGCGTCGCTCGGCATGTTTTCAATGGACGGATTGATCGCCAGATCGCTGGCCGCGTCCCAGGTCAGGCGGTGCCAACCGCGCCCGCGCACCGGGTGGAGGTGAAGGATATGCTTGAGGCCATGCTCGAGCAGGGCCTGCTGCTCGGCGGGGGGATATGCGGAGAACCTGTCGGGATCGACAGTCAGTACCGGTGTGCCGCTGACGACGGTGACGCCGAGAGGGTGACTGCCGGGCTGCACCCTGCGCCGGAAACCGAGCAGCAGGTGCCCGTAGAACGGCCGGCTCTTGAGCAGCCGCACCACGGCGTTTTCCAGCTCTCGCCGAGCAGCGGCTTCATCCCCCTTCACGTCTCATGACTTTCCGTTCGGAAATCAGCAAAATGGCAAGTAGAAAAATCCATCTCGCTACCTCGCTACTTGCCATCTCGCTTGCCTTCACGACGCTTCCTTACTGATCGCCTCGATCGCCTCGAGGATGACGGCGTCATACTCGTCCTTGCACAGCACCGCCGCCACCGCCGGGATCTTGACCAGCGCCTTGACCAGGGCGAAGCGCAGGTCACGCGGCAGGCAGGCGATATAGGCCACCAGGTGGCGCTCCTGCTCGGGGGTCATCACCGGATCGACCTCCAGGGTGGTCACCACGTCGTTGAGCGTCACGGCCTGCAGGTCGTCACGCTGGGTGCGAACCTGTTCGGCGACCACCGGCCAGCCGTCGAGCACCTGCCGGGCCGTGACCGGTCGCTCGGCCTGCTCGCGCGACCAGCGCAGGAAGCTGACCGCCGCCGCCTGGCCGACGATCCCGGCATAGACCTCCATCTCCAGTTCCGCGGGGAAGCGGCAGGCCCGGCGCAGGGTGCTGACCATCTCCCAGGCCCGTTCGGTCGGCTCCATCTGCATGTCGAGCGGCGCGCCGGGGCTGGCCAGCAGGTTCGGGTAGGCGGCGAGGAACTGCTGAACCCCGGCGTCGAAGTGCTGGGCTTTCGCATAGCGGGCCCAGCAGTGATAGTCGGTTTCCACGTAGACCATCACCATGCGGTCGAGCAGGGCGCGGTCCAGCGTGGCCACCTGGTAGCTGCCGTCGGGGGGATTGATCGACACCACCACCTTGTGCTTCGGGTGCAGTGCGTGGGTGTGCAGGCGGCGCAACTGGCCGGTCGCCGGCGGCTCGACGAACTGGAAGATCGCCTGCAGGGTGTCCTCCTGCTGGGCGCGGTTCAGTTCGTCGCAATGGACCACCGTCTGCGGGTCGTCGTCGAGGGGCCACCAGGACGGACGTGACCAGTGCATGATCCCGCCTTCGCGGTAGGGGATGCCGACCAGGTCGCCGACCTCCATCTGGCCAAGCCGCAAGGGGACATAGCGGCGGCCGATCTCCTGGCAGACCTGGACGATGCCGGCGGTTTTGCCGACCCCGCGATGCCCGACCACGCAGGGGGTCAGGTCGGTATTGCGCAAAATCTCGGCCAGCACCGTTTTCATCTGGGCAACGTTCATCGGTCATCGACTCCGGAAATTCATGGTCGGATTACAATACTGCAAGCGCCGCCGCGCGTCCATCACCTCCCCGCGGTGCTTGCGGACGACAGACCCGGCTGATAAAGTAATCGGGCCAGCCATCAAGCCTTCCGGAGAACCGCCATGCGCCTCGCCGTCTTTCTGCTCCCAGCCCTGCTCATCACTCTGACGTTTGCGGGCTGTACTCCGCCGAAGACCGAAGACCAGGCGACCATCGATCGCGGCCGCTATCTGATTCAGATCTCCGGCTGCAACGATTGTCATACCGAGGATTTCATGGACCTGGGGGGCAATCTGCCGGAGGAGAGCTGGCTGACCGGCAGCAAGCGCGGCTGGTACAACGCACAGGGGACGACCTACGCAACCAACCTGCGGCTGCTGATCAGCCGGATCGACGAGGACCAGTGGGTCACCATGGCGCGTACCATGAAAACCAAGGCGCCGATGGCCTGGTACCGGCTGCGCGAAATCAGCGATGCCGATTTGCGGGCAATCTACCGGTATGTGCGCTGGCTTGGTCCGGCCGGCCAGCCGGCACCGGCCGCACTTCCCGCGGGGGTCACCCCTCCCGAACCCAACATCTATTTTCCGTCGATTCACTAGTGTCCTGTGCGTTTAGTTCCCTGCACAAATTGTGAGAGATTTCAGTTTCTGGCAAGGCGCGGTGACGCAGGCATAGCGGGACTACGCCGAGGAGCCGCAACGTAGCCAGGGGCCGAAAGACCCACAATTTGAAAGGACAGCATTGGACACTAGATCCCGGGGGGACAGTCACTGGCTCGACCGGTCGTAGCGCCGGTTGTCGCCCGGCTTTCGTTCATAGCACTCGGTAACGGTGACCGGCTCGCCCATCGCCAGCAGTTCGCCGACGGTCACAAACCGATACCCCATGGCCTTCAGCCGGGGGATGAACAGCGGCAGCGCCGCCGCCGTATGCCAGCCGCGGCCGTTGGCATGGGCGATGACAATCGCCCCCGGATGGACCGCCCCCGATACGGTGCGGGCGATCGCCGCGGCACTCACCTTGTGATCGGGATCGCCGGTCACGACATCCCACTGAATAGCCGCCACGCCCCGGGAATTGACATAGGCAAGCGCCTCGGAACTGCAGGTTCCGTAGGGGAACCGGAACAGGGGCGGACCGGCAGCGGCGCCGATCGGCGGCTTTGGCCGCAGCGCCGAGAGGATTTCCCCGGCCAGGTCGATTTCTTCCTGCATCGCCTTCCCGCTCACCTGCCGCAAATTGCGATGGCTCCAGCCGTGGCTCCCGATCTCGAACAGGGGATCGGCCAGCAACTGCCCGGCCTGTTCCGGGTGACTCCGCAGCCATTTACCGCCGGCGAAGAAGGTTGCCTTCACCCCGTTGGCACGCAGGTAAGCGACCACCCCCGCGTCATAACCGGCAGTTTCTTTGGCCCCTTCGCAGAGGTCGAAGGTCAGGGCGACGACCTTCTCGGCAGTCCGCACCGAACGGATCGAACCGTGCCATGAATCGGGGAGAACCGGCGGGGATGAAGCCGCGGTGGGGGAACCGGCACCCGGCGACGGACCGGCCAGCACGATACAGACCAGAAGAGTTGCGGCCAGTCCGGAAGACTTCATGAAAGGTTTGGCGGGGAAAGGAGGGGAACCGGTCGCTAGTTCCAGGAACCGTTGCTGTACACGAAAATATGCCGGTTGGGGATCGCCTCGACAGGCACGAACTGCCCCTGGCGGCACGCTTCGGGGGTGGCGCAGGACGCGGCGAAAACCTGCTCCTGGTAGGACAGAACGGCCACATAGGGGGCGGCGCTGGACTGGGAACGTCGCACCTGGCAGCTCAATGAGGCAGCGTCGATCTCGTGAAAGCAGGCCCGATACAGGCCATCCCGGCCCTTGTCGATCTGCATGCGCGATCGGGACAGGAGGTTGTTGCTGTTCATCTCCTTGACCTTGGTCGCGGCGAATTTCATGAAATCGGCCTTTTGCATGGCCAACTGCCGGTCTTCCCCGGCGAATGGGGTACCGGTTCTGTCGCTGGAGCCGGGGGCTGGCCCTGCCAGTTCCAGCTTCGACACGTTGACTTTTTCCGAAGGCGATTCAACCGCAAGGAGCGGCGTGGCCGCCAGCACCAGGGCGGTCAGGGTCGGAATGATCCTGATCATGAGCTTCATGAATGTTCTCCCGGCAATCTTTCCTGCCTCCGTCAGTCTGACAAGCAATGACTGCACCAAAATCGCAATGGGGAGCACAAGACTCGGAAATCTCACGCAACCAGGCTGCCACCCCATGCCACGGGATGACTACTCGAAGCTTCGACGATATCACAAAGTGACAATTCGCGCCAAGCCACCCCGTGAAATTCCCGCGCATGGGGTGACGCCCGTTGAACAAAAATATCACTTAAACGCGACTTTCGGTGGCCGCCACAAAAAAAAATGCCGGCCAGGCACCCGGGGCGCCTGGCCGGCAAGCAAAAGCATGTCTGTCGAAAACCGGTTACTTGTTCAGGAATTACACGCGGCGGTTCAGCTTGCGGCCTTCCTCTTTCTTGTTGTCATATTTCGGCGAGCCTTCACCGTAGCCGGCCGTCGCCAACCGGCCGGCAGCCACTCCGTTTTCGACCAGCCACTTCTGCACCGCATCGGCGCGGCGCTCGGAGAGCTTCTGATTGTACTCGTCGGTGCCGATGTTGCAGGTGTGGCCGGCCACCGTGTAGGTCGCCGTTTTGCACTCGTCGATGATCTTCTAGGCCTCTTCGAGAACAGGGATCATCTCGGGTTTGATCGTCGCCTTGTCGAAGTCAAAGCCCAGGTTGGCGGTAACGACGCCCTGG
>VEPG01000019.1 GCA_012026975.1 Desulfuromonas sp.
GCCCCCTCCCCAGAGCTGAAGGTCACCACCGAACCGGCCCGATTGCCGTCAACATTCGTGTGTTCAGGGCCGCTCTCGCTTGTTACCGTGATCGCCTTGCCCAGGAAGTTGAGGTTTTCCACGTAAGTCCCCGGCGCGACCAGAATCGTATCTCCATCGGCGGCGGCTTTGATGGCCCCCTGGATCGCAGGAAAATCAATTGGGACTCGCAAAACGACCTGCGCTCTGGCCTCCGGCGTGAACCATGGCAGGATTCCCCAAAAAGCGATGAAAACGTACATGCTCATGCTAACTTTGCGCATATTGCCTCCAAGGCGGAACACACGCCTGCTCAGGCCGATAGTAAAAGACAGGCCACCCCTGATGCCCAAAGGTGGCCTATTTTACATTCGCCATGTATCCTCCGGGAATCCGACCGTCCTGCGACCAGAACAAACCAATTTTTCCATTCCCTGATGGTATATATAACAGGCGCTTACAAGCTTGCAACTAGCAGTACTTTTTCATGCTATTAATTCTAGCCGGTGTACAAATCGTCTCCGTGAAGACATGGCAACAATTGGATGCTATCTCAATTTTCGAGTTTTGGCTTCTGGCCCCGTAAACCATCCGCCTTTTGTTTCGTCCAATTTCCCAAAAGGTTCTGGACCATCAACAATTGTTTGCTAGTCTGGAGTTGAACAGCCACAACCAAAGGAGAACACCATGAAAAAGAACGTGCTTGCGGCATTGTTCGGAGCGCTGCTGCTCTCGGGGTGTCTCATGTATGCCGGTCCGGAGGGGAGCGGAGTCGTCGTTGTGCCGCCGCTCCCGGCGATCGTGGAACTTGACCTGGAGCCATTCTACTTCCATAGCGGCTACTATTATCACTACCACGACGACCACCACTGGTCGTACTCGCAATCCCGGGGCGGCCCATGGAACAATCTGCCGCCGGGGCATTATCCCAAAGAGGTCAGGTGGAAAGGCAAGGGACGGGGCCACCATGACTAGAATACTGCTCGCGCTCTGCACTGCCATCCTGATCGCAGGCTGCGTCGCCCCTCTTGCACCCGAGGTCAGGAACAAGCTTGACCCGAGCCTCGACTTCATCGAGATACAGGCAGACCCACAGCGTTTTCAAGGAAAATCGCTAATGCTTGGCGGCTCGATCGTTGCTCTGAAAACCAACGACCAGGGGAGCCTGCTGGAGATCCTGCGCTGGGATCTCAACCGCTGGGGGGAACCGCTGGCCCTGGCGGAAGCGGGCGATCGTTTTTTGGTGCACACTCCGCAACAGTTGGATTCCGGCATCTACACCCGCGGCCGACTTGTGACCTTGGGCGCAACCTTGAACGGCACGTCAAGCATTACTATCAACGAACGCAAAGAGAGCGTCCTGCTTTTCGACCTTCTGGGGATACATCTCTGGGCCTCGCCGTTCCGCTACGGCCTGCACCCAAACCCCGACCCCGGCGCACCCGAATACGTGACACCGACAGACATAGGCCCCAACCATCCTTATGACCCGACATCGTGGGCCTACCCGTACTCGCCGTATTGGTATCGCAACAACTGATGGTAGACAAACAAGCAAAGGGGCTCCAGTCGGAGCCCCCTTTTTTACGCTTTTTCGCTGAAAAGGTGACGGCTACTTGGCCTTGCCACCCTTTTGCTTGACCTGATCGAGAAGCTTGTCAGCGCTGCTGCCGCCATCCTTCTGTTTGCCCTTCTCCTTTTCCAACTCCAGATCCTTATCCTTGCCACCCTTTTCTTTATCGCTCTTGTCCGTCGCTTCTTTATCCTTGTCCTTCACAGTCTTCTGATCGGCTTCCTTCTGCTTGCCTTGTTCTTCCTTACCCTTTTCCTTGTCCTTATCTTTGCCCTTATCGTCACTTATTCCCTTCTCTTTATCCTTGTCCTTATCCCCGGCCGCCTTCTGCTCTTCCTGCCCCTGATGCTTGCCCATATCGTGGGAATCGCGCTGGAAGCTGGCCTTCTCACCGGCATGTTCATAGGCCGACGTATTCGGCGCCGGTTCATTGCCGCCGCCGTGACCTCCCTTTTGCGACTTGGCCAGGGTCACGACCGGAAAGGCGATGAGTGCGATCATGCCGAGAATTGCCGCCAGAGACTTTCTCATTGGTACCCCCTTGTGATTAACGGTTTCTACCAGTTAAACACAAGAACGGCAAAACTCAATCCGACGGCGAAAAAGACCGCGAAAGAGCCAGAAGATCGAAAAGGTAACGGAGAAGGATGAGTCTATCAGAGGCTTCCGGCAATCAGGTGTCGCAACATAAGATGACCGGGCGCCACCAGGATTCCGGTCGAACGGGCATTCGCCTCACTGTAACCGGTGACCGCACCGCGGGGAGAGAATTCGCCGCGGCTGCCATAGAGGATGAACGGCACGGGATCCTTGGTATGGGTCATGCGCCGCACCGGAGTCGGGTGGTCGGGGAGCACCAGCACGCGGCAGTCGCCGATCGCCTCCAGGCCGGCGAGGATTGTGCCGACGACCTCGGCATCGAAGCGCTCGATGGCTTCCAGTTTGTCGTCCAGCAAACCGCCATGAGCGGCCTCGTCGGGAGCCTCGACATGGACATAGACCAGATCGTGTTCCCGCAGGGCTTCGAGGGCGGCCTGCGCCTTGCCGCGATAGTTGGTGTCGAGATAGCCGGTGGCGCCGGGGACGTCGATCACCGTCAAGCCGGCATAGATGCCGATCCCCTTGATCAGGTCGACAGCCGAGATCACGGCTCCGGTCAAGCCGTGCAACTCCCGCAGGGTTTGCATTTGCGGCCGCTTCCCCTGCCCCCACAGCCAGATCGAGTTGGCCGGCAACTTTCCGGCAGCCTCGCGGCGCAAGTTGACCGGATGATTCTTGAACAGGAGTTGAGCCGAAGTGGTGATCTGCATCAACGGGGCGGCTTCGGGAGTGCGCGGCGTGTGGGCGCGCAGACTCTGGCGGGTCAGGTCGTGCGGCGGCGCAAAGTTGAAATCCTCGCGGCCGCCGCGCCAGACCATGAGGTGCCGGTAGGAAACGCCCAGGTAGAACTGAAAGGTTTCATCACCGAGTTCGTCCTGCAGGGTGGCAATCAGCTGGCGCGCTTCGTCCGTCGAAATATGCCCGGCCGAGAAGTCCTCCATGTAGAGGTCGCCGCCATACGCCGCCAGGGTGACCAGATTGAGCCGGAAGGCCACATCGTCGGGGCCAAGCTCAACTCCCATGCTGGCGGCCTCGAGGGGTGAGCGCCCGGTGTAGCAGGTGGCCGGGTCGTAGCCGAAGACCGACAGATTGGCGACATCGGAACCGGGATGGAACGCGGCCGGAACGGTCTCCGCCATCCCGGTCAGGCCAGCGCGCGCAAGACGGTCCATATTGGGAGTCCGGGCTTTTTCCAAAGGCGTCAGGCCGCCCAGTTCATCAATCGGTTCGTCGGCCATGCCGTCGCCGACCAGTATCAGGTATTTCATGGTTCCCTCGTGAATTGCCTTCATCCGCGCGGATGGTGCCGGGCATGAAGCTGCCGCAACCGTTCCCGCGTGACGTGCGTGTAGATCTGCGTCGTGGAGATGTCGGCATGGCCGAGCATGGTCTGAACGGAGCGCAGATCGGCACCGTTTTCCAACAGGTGCGTGGCAAATGAATGCCGCAGGGTGTGAGGCGTGATGTTGCGGTAGATCCCTGCTTCCCGGGCGCGGCGCTTGATGATCTTCCAGAAGCCCTGACGTGTCAACCCCTCCCCGGAGCGATTGAGAAAAACGAACGTCGCCGCCCCGGTCCGGTCGAAGCGCGGCCTGGCCCCGGCGAGATAGCTGCGCAGCTCGATGATTGCCGCCGCGCCGAGCGGGACGATCCGCTGCTTGCTGCGCTTGCCGAAGGCGGTCAGGTAACCGACATCGAGCTGCAGGTCACTGAGCTTCAGGGTCACCAGTTCGGAGACGCGCAAACCCGTGGCATAGAGAATCTCGAGCATGGCCCGGTCGCGTGCCGCCAGGTGCCCGTCCCCCTTGGGCGATGCCAATAGAGATTCGACGTCGCTCGGCGACAAGGTTTTGGGCAGAGGGGCCAGACTGCGCGGCGCCGCGACCTGCCCGGTCGGATTGACCGGGCACAAGCGCTCGCTGACCAGAAACTTGTGAAAGGTACGCAGCGCCACCAGTGCCCGCGAACGGCTGCGTGGCGCCAGGCCTTCATCCTTGAGGTGGGTCAGAAAGCGGAGCAGAACCGGGGCGCTGATGTCGTCGGGACCGGTTATCCCCTGGGACTGCAGCCAGGCGAGGTAGCGGGCCAGGTCGCGGCCGTAGGCATCGAGGGTGTTGCGGGCCAGGCCGCGTTCCACGGCAAGATAACTCATGAACAGATCGAGGTAATGGTCCATGAGCCGCAGCCGTTACTCCGCGAGGCCGGCGAGCAGCTGACGCCGGATTTCCTCCAGTTTCTCCGGAGCGCTGATCTTCTGTCCGAAGATATCCTTGACGTAAAAGGTGTCCGCAACCTGGTCGACCTTGGTGGAAATCTTCGCCACGTAGATATACAGGCCAAGCTCCGCCAGCGTCTTGGTAATCCGGTAAAGCAACCCGATCCGGTCGTGTGTGAAGATGTCGATGACCGAATATTCGCGTGAGACGTCGATATCGAATTCGACCCGGTCCGGGTACCGGGGCGCCGACCGCGGCGGGCCCAGGCCGGATTCCTTGCGCCGGGCGACCAGCTGACCGACTTTGAGCCGGCCTTCGATCACCCCCTGCAATTCGTCACGGAACCTGGTCCATTTGGCCGGATTTTCGATGACGCCGCCCTGGGGATTATTGACATGCAGGATATCGAGAGCCGCCCCGTTGCTGCGCGTGTAGACCTGGGCACCGAGGATGTTGATGCCGTTGGCGGCCAGCACCCCGGCGATCATGCTGAACAGACCCGGCACATCAAGGGTAGAGATCACCAGTTGCGAGAAACCACGCTCGAAGTCGTCGCTGACGTCGATGGCCACGGTTGCATCGCCACGCTGCAGTTCCAAGCGCATATGGCTGACGATTTCCGCGGAATGATGAGAGAGGATGTAGCGGGTGCCGGCGGCCTGCAGCAGTTCGCGCACCGGCCGCTCGCCAAACTCCTCGGCCAGCGCTTCGAAGACCTTGCGGCGCCGGTTGCGGACCCGCTCCGAACGTAGATCCTTGTAGAAGTCGCCGCGTTCGAGGACGTCGTAGGTCTTCTCGTACAGTTCCTGCAACAGCAGCCCTTTCCATTCGCTCCAGACATCGGGCCCGACCCCCTTGATATCGGCAAAGGTGAGCAGGAACAACATGCGCAGATTTTCGCTCATCCCCATGGTCTGGGCGAAGTCGTGGATCAGCCGGTCGTCGTGCAGATCGCGGCGCTGGGAAATGTGCGCCATGTCGAGGTGGCGACGAACCAGGAACTCAAGGCGCTGGCTGTCTTCGCGATTGAGATTGAGACGCCGGGCGATGGTCGGGATCATGTCGGCGCCACGATTGCTGTGGTCCTTCCCCTCCCCCTTGCCGATATCGTGGAACAGCACGGCCAGCACCAGCAACTCGCGCTTTTCCACCTCGCTGGCAACCTGGGTGAAGACCGGCTTCCGTTCGCGATACTCGCCGAGCCAGAGTTTTTCAAGCTCTTCGACGCAAAAGAGGGTGTGGGTATCCACCGTGTAGATATGATAGGCGTCGTGCTGGACCTTGCAGTAGATCCGCTCGAATTCGGGAATGTAGTGATTGAGAAAGGTCAGATGATGCATGTCCCGCAGGGTACGGGTAATCCCGCCGGGGGTGCGCAGCATCTCCAGGAAAAGCTCCGAGATCTCGCGGGAACGCCGGAAGCGGTCGTTGATCAGGGGGAGATGCTCGCGGATCATCCGCTTGAGATCGATGCCGAGACTGACGTCAAGCTGTTTGGCGTGAGCAAATGCTTCCATCATCGCGGCCGGGCGTTCCGCGAAGAGCCGCTTGCTGACCACCTTCAGCTCATTGTCGTAAACGAAGAAATCCTTGCCGACCATGCGGCGGCGAAAGGCGCCGAAGACCTTGGCCGACATCTTGGCCGACAACTCGGACTGGCGCATGGTCCGGCTGATCAGGCTGGCCGAGAGGTGCTCCACCTGGGTGGCGTGGGCGTAATAGGCCTGCATGAACTGTTCGACGGCCGGTCCCTTGCGGTCGTCCTTATAGCCGAGAAAACGGGCGATCGCCTCCTGTTTGTCGAAATGCAGCTGCTCGTTCTTGCGGGTCGAGAGGTAATGCAGTTCGTTACGAATGCGCCACAGGTAGTCGTAGGCCGACTGGAAAGCGGCCAGTTCGGCTTCGCTGATCACACTTTTCTGCACCAGATCCCGCAGGGAGGTGGCCTTGTATTTGACGCGGGCCATCCAGATCGCCGTGTGCAGGTCGCGCAGCCCCCCTTCGCTCTCCTTGATGTTCGGCTCGAGCAGATAGACCGACGAGCCGTACTTGGCCAACCGGTTCTTGTGCTCATCGTACTTGGCCTGCAGAAAGGCCTGGGTGTTGCGGGTCAGGACCGTTTGCATCACCTGCTGCTGAAACTCGCGGAACAGGTCCGGATCGCCCGAGAGGAAGCGGGCATCGAGCAGCGCGGTGCGGATGGTGATGTCCTGGGAGGCCAGATTGATGCAGTCCTTGGCGGTGCGCACGCTGTAACCGACATCGAGATTGAGATCCCACAGCAGATAGAGCATGCGTTGCGCAACCATATCGGCATGATCGCGGTTCTTCTCACCGCAAAAGAACATCAGGTCGATATCCGAGCGCGGATTGAGTTCACAGCGCCCATAGCCGCCCAGAGCCATCAGCACCGTGCAGGGACGCTGCTCGATGGCCCAGTCGGCCGTGATGCAGCGGTAGAGATTGCGCATCAACGTATCGGTCATCGCCGTAATGTTCTGGACGACCTGGGTGCCACTGGCACCGGCACGGTGCTGGGCCTGACAGGCTTCGCGATGATAGTCGAGGAAGGCCCGGGCGGTGGCAAGCAGGGAATCGCGCCGCTCCTCATAGGGGACATCGCCGGCAACCAGCAGTTCAGGCTCGAAAAAAGCGGGGGCGGCAGGATCGCTGACAGACATTATCGTGCCGCAATCAGTTTGTGGGCGCGGGCGTAGTTCCTGACCGCTTCGGTAATCGCTTCGGCAGTCTCTTCCTGGTACTTGCGGCTGGTCAGACGCTGCTCCTCGCGGGGATGACTGATAAAGGCGGCTTCGACCAGCACCGACGGCATCGTCGCCCCCAGCAGCACATAGAACGGCCCCTGTCGCACCCCCAGGTCACGCACTTCATCGAACTGATCGTTGAGACGACCGACCATGGATTTCTGGATTTCAGCGGCCAGCCGGCTCGATTCGTTGATCTTGGAATTGGCCATCAGGTCGAACAAAATCTGTTCGAGATCGGTGACCTCCTTGAGCGAAGTGCCGTTTTCGCGGGCCGCCACCGCAGCCGCCTTGTCGTTCTTGGAGAAGTTCAGGTAATAGGTTTCAATGCCGTAGGCCTGACGGTTGGGTGCGGCATTGGCATGCACCGAAATGAACAGGTCGGCCCCAACCTTGTTGGCAATGGCCGTGCGTTCCTCGAGCGGCAGGAAGATATCGCGATCGCGGGTCAAAACCACATCGCATCCCAGGGCTTCCTGCAGCCGCTTGCCAACTTTTCTGGCAAGCGTGAGCGTGATGTCCTTCTCCATGGTGCCGTTTGGACCGATGGCCCCTGGATCCTTGCCGCCGTGCCCGGCATCGACCACGATCCGTCGCAGACCGGAAATCGGCGACGCCGAAGGGATGGCTGGCGGCGGTGGCGGCGGAGGAAGCTGTTCAAGAACTTTGGCAACCTCATCGGCTTTGGCGGGGATTTCCGTTATCACCGGCGGGGTCGCCTGAATCGCCGGTTCCAATGCCTTGATCTCCGGCGCCTTGTCGCCACTGATGTCAATCACCAGTCGATACGGGTCGTTCAGCGGGAAGACCTTGTATTGACCGATGCTGACCAGATCGAGCACCACCCTTACCTTGCCGCCCTCGGGCACGCCCGTGCGGATCCGGCGGAGCAGCCCGTCATCCACGACGGTCGGGGCTTTCAGAACCGGATCGAGAGTGGCCGGCCCAATGTCCAGAAAGAGCCGCGGCGGCAGGTTCTCGATCGGGTCGGCATTCAGGAAGTTGGTCGTGTAGGCGGCATTCGCCGTCAGATCAAGGACCACGCGGGTATAGCCGGGATTTGACCAGAAGCGGATTCCGGCCAGCCGCGTCTCGGCGCTACCTGCCACCGGCAACGATGACGAAACGCCAACCACGGGCATTGCGGCGGGACTGCTGCCTGCTGCTGCAGGCACTGGAGCTGCGACAACGGCAGCAGGTGCCTGCACTGCCGGGACTGCGGCAACAACGGCGGGAGCTTGCACGATCACCGGAGCGGCAGGCTTGCCCCGGGACGGGAGCGGGGCGTAGGCGGCGAGGATCTTCAACTGCTTGCGGGCATGGGCGGCCTTGTCGCCGTTCGGGTAGAGCTCGACGATCCGGCGATAGCGCAGGTAGGCCTCCTCGGGGGCGACCAACGGCACCTCGAGCAGCTCGGCGGCCAGCACCAGGGCATCATCCCCCAGGGAACTGCCGGGGACGTCGCGGGACACGTGTTCGAACATGGTGACCGCCGTCCAGGCATCATTGTCATCCTGGCTGACCCGGTAGAGACCGGCCAGCGTCTTGCCGGCCATGAACAGCGCCTCGCCGGCACGCTTCCCTTTGGGGTCGCGTTCATAGACCGCCATGAACCGGTCAAGGACCCTCTCCCATTCGGCGCGGGACTGTTTCTGCTTGCGCGGGGCCTTTTGCAGCGCGTCATAGGCAGCGCGCGCCTTGCGCCAGGCCGGTTCGACGTCCGCGGCACAGAGCGGAGACACCCACACTGTCGTCGTAAGGATTACCAGCAATATCAATAAGATTGTACGCATCACTTAAAGCAACCTCTTCAGCTCGTCGAGCCGATTGAGGGCTTCCAGGGGGGTAAGTACCGACACATCGATCTCCTCCAGACGTCGCCGCAACACATCGTCGCCCCGATCAAACAGGCCAAGCTGAGGCGGAGTGGCGGGCGTCTTCTTCGATTTCGCCAGGCGGGGTGCTCCGGTTTCGAACTCCCCTGATTCAAGGTTGTGCAGCACTTCCCGGGCCCTGTCAATAACCGCGGCCGGCAACCCGGCCAGGCGCGCCACCTGGATTCCGTAGGAATGGCTGGCGCCGCCCTTGACGATGCGGCGCAGGAAGATGATCTGCTCCTGCCACTCCTTGACGGCGACGTTGTAGTTCTTGACCCGTTCACGGGTCAGTGCCAGGTCGGTCAACTCGTGATAATGGGTGGCAAACAGCGTCTTGGCTGCCACCCGCGGGTTGTCGTGCAAAAACTCGGCCACTGCCCAGGCGATGCTGACGCCGTCGAAGGTCGAAGTGCCGCGGCCGATCTCGTCGAGAACTATCAGGCTGCGCGGCGTGGCGTGATTGAGGATGTTGGCCGTTTCGGTCATTTCGACCATGAAGGTCGACTGGCCGCGAGCCAGGTTGTCGCTGGCGCCGACCCTGGTGAAAATCCGGTCGACCACGCCGATGCGCGCCGCCTTGGCCGGCACCAGGCTGCCGATCTGCGCCATCAGCACGATCAGGGCGACCTGGCGCATGAAGGTCGACTTGCCGGCCATGTTCGGGCCGGTGATGACCAGGATCTGGTTGTCGCGGGTATCCATGACCAGATCGTTGGCGACAAACCGCTCGCCGAGATTCATCGACTCGATCACCGGATGCCGGCCTTCTTCGATCAGCAGATCGGTCGAGTCGTCCATCGCGGGGACGCAGTAGTTGCGATCGTGGGCCAGATCCGCCAGTCCCGCCAGAACGTCGAGGGCCGCCAGGGCATCGGCGGTAGTCTGGATGCGGGCGCCAAAGGCGGCCACCTGCCGGCGCACCTCCTGGAACAGGTCGTATTCGATCTCGACCACGCGTTCCTCTGCACCCAGTACCTTTTCCTCATACTCCTTGAGTGCCGGCGTGATGAAGCGTTCGGCACCGGCCAGCGTCTGCTTGCGCTGGTAGTCCGCCGGCACCTTGTCAAGGTGGGAGCGGGTTACTTCAATGTAATAGCCGAACACCCGGTTGAAACGCACTTTGAGGGTCGAGATGCCGGTGCGCTCCTTTTCCTCCTGCTCGAGTCGGGCGATCCACCCCTTCCCTTCCCGGCTGATCCGGCGGAGTTCGTCAAGCTCGGCATGGAAACCGGAACGGATCAGCCCTCCCTCGCGCAGGACGAACGGCGGATCATCGACAATCGCCCGGTTGATCAACTCGACCGCCTCGGGGAGCGAATCGATCTGCCGGCGCAGGTCGGAGAGCCATGGGGCCGAGACATCGGCCAGCAGTTCCAGCAACCCCGGCAGGCGCTCAAGGGAGCTTTTCAGGGCCACCAGATCCTTGGCGTTGCCGGTGGCCATGGCAATGCGGGCATTCAGCCGCTCCAGGTCGTAGACCCCATCCAGGCGCGCCACCAGATCACCGCGCAGCAGGCTTTTCTCGACCAGTTCGAAGACCGCCTCGTGACGGCGGCGGATGGCGGCCAGTTCGACCAGCGGGTGACCGATCCAGTGTCGCAGCTTGCGGGCACCCATGGCGGTCACGGTCCGGTCGAGCACCCCGAGCAGCGAGCCGCGGCGCCCGCCATCGAGCAGACTGCCGGTCAGCTCCAGGTTGCGCCGGGTAAAATCGTCCAACACCATGAATTCGTGGGTCTGAAAGGTGCGCAGCGGCTGGAGATGCGGCAAGATCCCCTTTTGGGTTTCGGCAAGGTAATGCAGGACCGCCCCGGCCGCGCCGAGCGCGCCGGCGAGCCCCTGGCAGCCGAACGCTTCGAGGGAGCCATGCGGGAACGTCGCGAGCAATTCATGACGGGCACGATCTTCGGCCGTCACCCAGACGGGGATACGGTTGAGCGAGCGCCCCTGCAGGGTCAGCGACAACTGATCGAGAAGCTGGTCGCCGGATTCTCCCTCGGGGAGCAGGACCTCGGCGGGGTCGCGCGCGGCGAGTTCCGTGCCGATCTCGGCCAGCGATGCGCTTTCGGTAGCGCGGAATTCCCCCGTGGTGATATCGACGCAGGCCAGTCCCCAGCGGCCGTCGGCACCCGCCGCCAGGGCGACCAGATAGTTGTTCCGGCGCGGATCGAGAGTGGTGGAGTCGACCACCAGCCCCGGCGTAACCACTCTGACCACTTCGCGGCGGACAATCCCCTTGGCCGCCTTGGGATCCTCGACCTGTTCACAGATCGCGACGCGGTGGCCGTGCTGAACGAGTTTGGCGATATAGGGCTGGCAGCTGTGAAAGGGCACCCCGCACAGGGGCACCTCTTCGGCCGCCCCCTTGTTGCGCGAGGTCAGGGTGATATCGAGAATCCGCGATGCCACGACGGCATCGTCCAGGAACATTTCGTAGAAGTCGCCCAACCGGAAGAAAAGAATGGCATCGGGATGGGCGGCCTTGATCTCATAATACTGCCGCATCATCGGCGTTATCACCGGGCCGGCGGCCTGTTGGTCACCCATAAAAGAAACAACCCTCGACAGGGGAATTGCACCGTCTGCAAACGCGGTGATGAAGCTTGATTATGTTAACAAACAGGTCCGGTCGAGTAAACAGTCAAAACCGGAGAATGGGTTGCATCGAAAGCCACCCTGGATTATGGTTGGCGATCACAAATCCTGGAGTTTTTTCAAGTGACGGCAGCCAGCCCGCTCGATCTTAACAGCGTCAACCCGGAAGATTTCGACGTCCGCGCTTGCGACGACGAAATCCGTGTCGACGAACTGTGCAGTCGGCTGCTGCTGGCCGTCCGCGATCAACTGCTGGCCGATGGCACGGTCGATCCGGTCGAGGCCGGCGCGCTCTGCCGCGGCGCTGACTATTTCCTGCGCGAATTTGTCATTGCCGAATGCCACGACAACCTGTTCCGTCTGCCGCCCGAGCGGGTCCGCCAGTTTGCCGGCCACTGGTACATCGTCCACAATCTCGAACCCGACATCAGGGAACTGGCGGCGATCCTCGCCGGGATCTCCGCTTGCTATCATGTTTTCGCCGGGCATGGTCTGGTCGGCCAGGAGTTGGCCACGACCATCGGCACGGCATGTACCGACCTCGCCTTCTTCCGCCAGCGCATCGAAGATTTTTGGGCCATCGAAGGTGATGGCTACAACCTTTGGCGCTCCGCGTGTCCGCTCCCGGAGCGCCGCCAATGAGCCCGGTTTCGCCCAAAATTGCCGCGGCCCGGGTTTCGGTAATCTCCGCCACCACTCTGGCCACCATGAAACTGGTGGCCGGATTGCTGACCGGCAGCCTGGCGGTCATTTCGTCAGCCGTCGATTCGCTTCTCGACATCCTCATGTCGGGAGTGAATTTCATGGCAATTCGCCAGGCCGAGCAACCCGCCGCCGAACGCCATCCCTACGGCCACGGCAAATTCGAGACGATCGCCACTATTTTTCAGGCAGTGGTCATCGCCTTTTCGGGCGGGTGGATCTGCATCGAAGCGGTAAACCGCCTGAAGGCCGGCAGCGTGGTTGAAAAACCCCTGGGCGGGATAGCCGTCATGATCATCAGCCTGGCGGCATCGTTTTTCATTACCCGCTATCTGCGCCGGGCAGCGAAAGCCACCGATTCGTCCGCCCTTGAAGCCGACTCCCTGCACTTCGCCATGGACGTGTACACCAACCTGGCCCTGCTGATCGGCCTGCTGGTTCTATTCTGGTTCGACCTCCCCTGGCTCGACCCTTTAATGTCGCTGATGGTCGCTGTCTATATCATCTTTGAAGCATTCCGCCTGCTTCGCCACGGCTTGCGCGACGTTCTCGACGAGCAACTGCCCGACACCATTCGCGCTGAGATTGAACAGCTTATCGAAACCCATAAGGGGGAGCTGTTCGATTACCACAACCTGCGAACCCGGCGGGCGGGTTCGCAGAAACTGATAGATTTCCACCTGACTGTGTGCAAGCACCTCTCGGTCGACGAAGCCCACCAGATCACCGATTCGCTTGAAGAAAAAATCGGTGAGCGGGTTACCGGATCCGACATCACCATCCATATCGAACCCTGCCCACAGACCGATTGCCCTGGACGAACCGAGTGCCCGGTGCTCAAGGCAGGTTCTCACGAAAAGCAAAAGGGCGGCTGATCGCCGCCCTTTATTCAACCCGCTGAAGCGTTTTCTCACTTCCCCTTCATTCGGCGCAGATCCTCAACCACGGCAAGACTTGCCTGGCGGCGCGCCTCCACTTCGTCGAAAATACGCGTGGCCATGTCACTGACCTGGTCGACGGATGACATGATCTGGCTGCTGTTGTCCACCTGCCTGCGCGTGGCGGCCGCCATGTCGAGGGTCATGGCCTGAACATCCTCGACCGCCTTGACAATGCTTCTGGCGCCCTGTGCCTCTTCCCTCGAAGCCAGCGAAACCTTGGACGACATCTCGCCAAGTTCCTCGGTCGAACGGCTGACCGCATCAATTGAACTGGAAATTTCCTGGGTCGACCGGCGGATATCGTGGGCCATCTCCATGGCCTGCACCGAACTGGCAAGGATCTGCTGCAGCGACCTGGCCATCTCCTCACCCCTGCCCATGCCGACATCGACCAATCGCCGGGTCTGCCCGATATGGCTGACCGTCTCCTGGGTAAACGCCTGGATCTCTTCGATGATCCGGTTGATCTGGTCGGTGGAGGACGCCGCCTCCTGGGCCAGAGCGCGCACCTCGGCGGCGACCACGGCGAACGAGCGGCCGTGCTCGCCGGCCTGGGCGGCGATGATCGAAGCATTCAGCGCCAGCAGGCTGGTCTTCTGGGTCAATCCGGTAATTACCGAAGTGATCGTACCAACCTCCTCGCTTTTCCGGGAAAGCCGATCGATCGCCGATTCCGCCTGTCCCACCGAACTGACGATGCCGCGCATGCCGTCAATAACCTGCGAAACTGCGGCCACCCCTTCCTCGGCCCGCCCCTTGACCGCTTCGGACATGGTGTGCGAGCGCACGCCGCACTCCTGTACGGCATTGACCGTGGAATGGATCTCGGTCAACGCCGCAATTGAGCTGTCGATGAATTCGTTGAGCGTTTTGAGGTTATGGGAGACTTGATCGATCGAAACCGAGATCTGGCCGAGCGAGGAACGGGTCGCCGCCACCGATTCCTGGATGACTCCGGCACCTCCGGAAATGTCCGCGGTGGCCTCGCTGCTCGAAGCAATCGTGTCGCGCAGCGACTTGATCAGGGCACCGTGCTGTTCCCGATATTTCAGGAATTCGGCGAAGGTGTGTTCCAGTTGACGGGTCAGCGCCTCGACCGCATCGAGCAGATGGATGCGCGCCAGCGAGGAGGCCACCTGGTCGGCAAAAAGCTTGACCGTGTCGACATCGGTGTCGCCAAGGGTTGCCTTCTGATGTTTCTTGTCGACGCAGATCAATCCCACGGCCTGGTCGCGCACCACAATCGGACAAATGATGAAGCTGCGGGAACGCAGCTGCGTGACGGCGTCATACGGGGGTTGCAGCCGATAATCCGGCGGCATCTTGACCACATCCTCGACCAAAAGTACCTTGCGGTCGCGCATCGCCTTGAACAGACAGCCGGAACGCTCATCCATCGGCAGGATGGCCGTCGGCTTCTCGACCCCCGCCTTCACGTCGCGGTTGGCCACGAACTCGAGCTGTTTTCGCTCCGGATCGAGCATCAGGACGTTAACGCGGTCGAAACCAATCACTTCGTGCAAACCGTCGGCGGTACGGCGCAGCACCTCCTGGTGATTGACGCTTCGCTGCAGATCCGCGTTGATGACGTGAAAATTCTTGATGCTGTGGTCGAGATCGCGGAAGCGACGTTCCGAGTCGGCCTTCTGTTCGGCCATTTCACGATTGACCAGATTGAGTTCCTGCGCGCGGTCGTGAATCTGCTGGGTCGCCAGGCCGATGAAGTAGCCGAAAGCGCCCAGCACCATGGCGGTACCGCCGCACATGTAGCTGTAGAGCGCGATCTGCTGGGGACTTTTGACGATGTCCTCGACGATCTGATCCACAAGGCCCGCGCCACCCTGCCAGAAGATCAGCAGCCGCAATGCGATCCAGCCGATCGGCGCCATGACGCCAAACAGCATGCCGCCGGCGGCATAAACCAGTTCACGACGTTTGGTCCCCTGTTCACCGCGAAGCCGCATCTCACCCATCACGTTCTCCATCCTTTGCCGCGAAGCATGCCGTTCAGCGCCCGACGCCGATGCCGAGAGCCTCGGCGGTACGGATCAGTTCGCCACCCGGGTCGATGCGGTTGAGTGCATCCACCGCGGCGGAGATCTCGACATCGACCACGTCGCGCCCCCGCAGCGCAACCATCCGGCCATAGCGTTCCTGTGCGATCAACTCGACGGCATGGACGCCGAAGCGGGTGCCAAGGATCCGGTCGAACGGCACCGGCGACCCGCCGCGCTGGACATGACCCAGGACCACGACCCGCGTCTCGATGCCGAGCTTTGCGCCGATCTCGCGGGAGACAAAGGCGCCGATGCCGCCAAGTCTTTCGACGCCAAGATTTTCGGTGGCCGTCGCCTGAACAATCTTGCCACCGTCGAAAGGATAAGCGCCTTCCGCAACCACGATAATGGAGAAACGGCTGCCGCGCTGGCGCCGGTTTTCGATGGAAGCGCAAACAGCCCCCAGATCGAAAGGAATTTCCGGGACGAGAATGACATCGGCCGACCCGGCAATCCCCGCTTCCAAAGCGATCCAACCGGCATCCCGCCCCATGACTTCGACCACCATGCCCCGATGATGGCTTTCGGCGGTGGTGTGCAGCCGGTCAAGCGCCTCGGTCACCACCTCGACGGCGGTATGATAGCCGAAGGTGACGTCGGTGCTGCGCAGGTCGTTGTCGATGGTCTTGGGCACGCCAACCATCGGCATGCCGAGATCCTGCAGGCGACGGGCGATTTTCAGCGTACCGTCGCCGCCGACCGCGATCAGGGCCTCGGCGCCCATGGCCCGAAAATTTTCCACAACCTGCGCGGAGACATCCGTCAGCACCACCCCGGCTTCCGTCCGGACCGGATAAGCCAGCGGATTGCCGCGGTTGCTGGTTCCCAGAATGGTACCGCCGCGGGGCAGTATCCCCCGCACCGCATCGAGGGGGAGTTCCCGCCAGCGGGGACTGCCGACCAGACCGTCGAAACCGTCCTCGATACCGACCACCCGCCAGCCGTGCTGCAGCACGGCACTGCGAACCACGGCCCGGATCACGGCGTTCAGGCCGGGGCAGTCGCCGCCGCCGGTCAGAATGGCAATCGTTCGGCTCATGTTTCTCCTCGTCATCGGAAACAGGCATCCACCGCGTTATACAAAATCCCTCAGTCAAATCCTGATATTAGACACATTTAAAGGGAAACTCAACGGAAATTGCCCGGATGCCGGGCCATCATCTCGCGCAGATGTCGGTAGGTCTCCTCCAGGTGCTGGGGAATGACCCGCACATCGGCGAATACCGGCATGAAATTAGTGTCGCCGGCCCACCGGGGGACGATGTGCTGGTGGAGATGATCGATCACGCCGGCACCGGCAACTTCGCCCAGGTTCATACCGATATTGAATCCCTGTGCCCTGCAGGTTTCGAGCAGCAGGTCACGGCAGTAGACCGTCATGCGGTGCAGTTCCTCCGCTTCCTCGCCGTCGAGCTGGCCGATATCGGCGACATGGCGCATCGGCGCAACCATCAGGTGACCATTTGAATACGGGAAGCGGTTCATGATGATGAAGCAGCGCCGGCCGCGAAGCAGGATGAGCCGGGCTTCGTCCTCGCTCTCGTCGCCCAGGCAGAATATGCAATCGTTATTGCGGGCGGCCTGTACATATTCCAGCCGCCAGGGAGCCCAGAGTCTTTCCATGATGTTAACCTCCTTTTGAGCAACCCCCCCGGCCTGCG
This sequence comes from Desulfuromonas sp., assembly GCA_012026975.1. Lineage (GTDB taxonomy): Bacteria > Desulfobacterota > Desulfuromonadia > Desulfuromonadales > BM103 > VAUL01. Next base: position 17,006 of record VEPG01000019.1, read on the forward strand.
GCCACCTCTCCTGGGCAGCAGGGGGAGGGCGACATTGATTAATCGTCCAACGGGATTATCCGTCCGGAAACCACGCCGTCCCCGATTTCCAGCAGCCCAATACTGGCGAACGGCATCCCCCGCCGGTCAACGGCGCTGCCCGGGTTGAACAGCAAAAGCCCCCCCTCCCGGCGGCACATCGGCACATGACTGTGTCCGAAGACCAGACAATCGAGCGGTACGTTGCGAAACTCCTTGCGAACGCGCTCGATCAATCCTTCGCGAGGACCCCAACCATGGATCAGACCGATCCTGACACCGGCAATTTCCAACAACCGTTTTTGCGGGAATTCGTGCATCGCCAGATCCATGTTGCCGCGAACGGCATACACCGGAGTCGGCGCGAACGCCGCCAGTACTCCAGGGGCCACGACATCGCCGGCATGGAGGATGGCTTCGACCTCCTGGAAATGCCGCTCGGCAAGCTCCAGCAAAAAGGCCAGGGCCTCGCCGGTATCGGGCAGATGGGTATCGGACAGAATACCGAGCCTGATCATGGAAACCGTTTTAGACCGGCCGTCGGGGAGTGTCAACCATCATTGAACTCTTGACGTGTCTGCAATTGAGTGTATGTTTACACCGCCGGATAAAGCTGTCCGCCCGGGCAGCATTCATTGCACCCCGCAATGGGATAACAGCGTTTCCACTTGACAGCAATTGGTCAACGGGATATTTAATCTTTTTATTCAGGCTAAAAATTTTTATTCACAGCATAAATCTCTCATAGGGCTGCCAAAGCAGCAGCAGCCACCGGCATTCAGGCTCACAACAGAATACACCGGCGGCGGATCGAGGAGGTCAAACACCATGTCAAAACGTCAGGATGCCCTTGACTATCACAGCACGGGGCGCAAGGGGAAAATCGAAGTCATCACTACCAAGCCGTGCGCCACCAGCCGCGACCTGTCGCTGGCCTACAGTCCGGGGGTTGCCGAGCCTTGTCTGGAAATCGAGAAGGATCCTTCCCTCGCCTATGAATACACGGCCAAGGGGAACCTGGTGGCCGTCGTCTCCAACGGCACCGCCGTTCTCGGCCTTGGCGACATCGGCGCCCTGGCCGGCAAGCCGGTCATGGAAGGGAAAGGGGTCCTCTTCAAGCGCTTTGCGGATGTCGATGTCTTCGATATCGAACTCAACACCAAGGATTCCGACGAAATCATCCGCACCGTCAAAATTCTCGAACCGACCTTCGGCGGCATCAACCTCGAGGATATCAAGGGTCCGGAATGCTTCTATATTGAAGAAGAGCTGAAGAAGATCATGAATATCCCGGTCTTCCACGACGATCAGCACGGCACCGCGATCATCTCCGCCGCCGGCATGATCAATGCCTTGGAGATCGTCGGCAAGAAGATTCAGGACGCAAAGCTCGTCGTCAACGGGGCCGGCGCCGCCGGCATCGCCTGCGCCAACCTGGCGATTACCATGGGGATCGACAAGAACAACGTCATCCTCTGCGATACCAAGGGGGTCATCTACAAGGGCCGCACCGAGGGGATGAACGACTACAAGGAGCGCCTCGCCGCGGAAACCGATGCCCGCACCCTCGAGGATGCCATGGTCGGAGCCGACATTTTCTTCGGCGTCTCCGCCAAGGGGGCCGTCACACCGGAGATGCTGCAGTCGATGGCCAAGGATCCGATCGTCTTCGCCATGGCCAACCCCGACCCGGAGATCACCCCTCCCGAGGCGAAGGCCGTGCGCGACGACGTGATTATCGGCACCGGCCGCTCCGACTACAACAATCAGGTCAACAACGTTCTGTGCTTTCCGTTCCTCTTCCGAGGAGCGCTCGATGTCCACGCCAGCGCCATCAACGACGAGATGAAACTGGCGGCGGTCAAGGCTTTGGCCGAACTCGCCAAGGAAGATGTCCCCGACTCGGTGCGCAAGGCCTACGGCGGGGTGGAAATCAAATTCGGCCGCGAGTACCTGATTCCCAAGCCGTTTGATCCGCGCGTCCTGCTGCATGTCGCCCCGGCCGTTGCCAAGGCGGCCATGGACAGTGGCGTCGCCCGTCGCCCGATCGAGGATCTCGACAAGTACCGCGAGCGCCTGGAGGCGCTGCAGGGGCGCTCCAAAGAGGTCATGCGCGTCCTGATCAACAAGGCCAGATCCAACCCGAAGCGCATCGTCTTCCCCGAAGGTGACGAAGACAAGATCCTGCGGGCGGCGGCCATTCTGCTTGATGAGGAAATCGCCATCCCGATCCTGCTCGGCGACGTCGAAGTCATTCGTGGCCGCGCCCGGGAACTGAACATCGATCTGGGCAACACGCTGATCATCGATCCCCGCCACTCGGATAAAACCCAGGAATACTCCGAAGAACTCTTCGCGATGCGCCAACGCAAAGGGGTGACCCTCGCCGAGGCCCGGCGCATGATGCGCAACAACCGCAACTATTTCGGGGCCATGATGGTCGAGAAAGGCGATGCCGACTCGATGCTTTCGGGGATCAATGCCCACTATCCCGACACCATCCGCCCGGCCCTGGAAGTGATCGGTAAACTCGACCACCTCTCCAAGGTGCACGGCATGTACATGATGGTCACCAAAAAGGATGTGACCTTCTTTGCCGACACCACCGTGGCGATCGAACCGACCGCCGAAGAACTGGCCGAAACGGCGATCCTCACCGCCCAGTATGCCCGGCACTTCGATATCGAGCCGCGGGTGGCAATGCTCTCCTTCTCCAACTTCGGCAGCGCCGAGCACCCGCTGACCATCAAGGTCAAGCGCGCTACCAATATGGTCAAACAGATCGATCCCGATCTGACGGTCGACGGCGAGGTGCAGGCCAACGTGGCTCTCGACCCCGAACTGGTCGAGAAGCAGTTCCCCTTCTCCAAGCTCAAGGGGAACGCCAACTGCTTCATTTTCCCCGACCTGCAGTCCGGCAACATCTGCTACAAGCTGCTCCACAAACTGGGCGGCGCCGAGACCGTCGGCCCGATCCTGATGGGGATGAAGAAGCCGGTGCACGTCCTGCAGCGCGGCGACGACGTCTCCGAAATCGTCAACATGGCCGCCGTGGCGGTGGTCGACGTGCAGGAGGCGCAGGGCAGGTAGCGACCGTTACGGATCATCCATGGCCGTCAATTGCGTAGGGGCGCAGCATGCTGCGCCCCTACAGTCTTTTCCTCACTCCTCCAACCTGCTAAACTGCTTCAATCAATCATCAAGGACGAATCACCATGCGTTATCTCAGCACCCGCGGCCACGTCCGCGGCCTTCCGTTCAAACAGGCGGTCATGATGGGGCTTGCCGAAGACGGCGGCCTGCTCCTCCCCGAGAGCATTCCGCAACTGACGCCGGGCGACTTCGATGCCTTGGCCAAGCTCGATTATCCTGAGCTGGCTTTCCAGATCATGGCGCGCTTCATCGACGATATCCCTTCGGCCGATCTGAAGTCGCTGGTCGACCGCTCCTATGCAACCTTCACCCATCCGGACGTGACCCCGGTGGTCTCGACCGGCGGCGTGCATATCCTCGAACTGTTCCACGGTCCCACCCTCGCCTTCAAGGATGTCGCCCTGCAGTTTCTCGGCAACCTCTTCGAATACCTGCTCGTCGAGAGCGGCGCGCACATGAACATCCTCGGCGCCACCTCCGGCGACACCGGCAGCGCGGCCATCCAGGGGGTACGCGGCAAGCGGGGGATCAACATCTTCATCCTGCATCCCCACGGCAAGGTCTCGCCGGTGCAGGAACTGCAGATGACCACGGTGACCGATGCGAATGTCTACAATCTGGCGATTCGCGGCACCTTTGACGACGGCCAGCGCATCGTCAAGGAGATCTTCGGCGATCTCGACTTCAAGAAGCGCCTTGCTCTCGGCGCGGTCAACTCCATCAACTGGGCGCGGGTTCTCGCCCAGGTGGTCTATTACGTCTACGCTTGGGCCAGGGTCAGGAACGTAACCGGCTGCGAAACCGTCGATGTCAGCGTGCCGACCGGCAACTTCGGCGACATCTTCGCCGGCTATGTCGCCAAGCGCATGGGCCTGCCGATCCGCCACCTGGTGCTGGCCACCAACGCCAACAACATTCTGACCCGCTTTGTCAATACCGGTGAATATTCCATCGGTGATGTCCACCCGACCCTTTCACCGTCGATGGACATTCAGGTCGCCAGCAACTTCGAGCGCTACCTGTACTACCTTTACGGCCAGGATCCGCTACGGGTACGCAATGCCTTCGGCGAATTCGCCCGCTGCGGCCGGATGACCTTCTCCGCCGCCGAGCAGCACCAGGTCACCTCCGAGCTCCGCTCGCTCTCGGTCGACGACAACGCCATCCTCGACGAAATCCGCGAGTTCCATGCCGCCACCGGCTATGTGCTCGACCCGCATACGGCCGTCGGCGTCCGTGCCGGACGCACCCTGGCGACTAGTGACGTGCCGATGATCTGCCTCGCCACCGCCCACCCGGCCAAGTTCCCCGATGCCGTCTTTAAGGCAATCGGCCGCAACCCGGATCGTCCCGCCAGCCTTGATGGGTTGGAGGAGCGGCCCCGGCGCTGCGAGACGATTGAGGCGGAGACCGGAGCGATTAAAAGGTTTGTTGAGAGGCACGCACTGTAATCGACAATGTTTTTCCAGCGGGCGGTTCACGAACCGCCCGAAATGTAATCAGCCAACACGTGCCATTCTTTTTGTAATGAAATGACATATAGCCCTGCCAACCATACCCGCCGATCGATTCGTCTCAAAGATTACGACTATCGACAGAACGGTTTCTATTTCGTGACGATTTGCACACAGGCAAGGATCTGTCTGTTCGGTGAAATCATCGATGGGGAAATGCGCCCAAACGAAATTGGTCTCGCCGTCTCGGAATCGTTGAACTGGCTGGCAAACCAATATCCGCAGGTCAAATTGGATACCTGGGTGTTGATGCCCAACCATATTCATTCCATCGTTATTGTTTCCGCCGATAAACCGGGCGGTTCGCGAACCGCCCCTACGGAAAAGACCAAACCTCTAGGCCGATTGATCGGGGCATTCAAGACTGTTTCGACCAAACGCATCAACTTGTTGCACAACACCCCCGGCAATCCCGTCTGGCAACGCAATTACTATGAACGCGTCATTCGTGACGAAGCCGAATTATCACGCGCCCGCGAATACATTGCCGACAACCCCCGCAGATGGGATATGGACAAGGAAAATCCGACCTTCTCATAAGGGCGGTTCACGAACCGCCCCTACAAAATCACAACACAGCCACCCCGTAGGGGCGGTTCGCGAACCGCCCGTTTATGCATCCCCTCGTCTCCAAACGCAAAAAGCCCCCGGAAAACCGGGGGCTTTTTGCAATTCAACTGCGTGTGATTTAGCAATCGAAGTAAAGGGCGAACTCCAGCGGCACCGGACGCATGCGCACGGGATCGACTTCGGATTCCATCTTGTAGTCGATCCACCTTTCGATGAGGTCCTGGGTGAACACGTCCCCTTTGAGCAGGAAGGCGTGGTCGGCCTTGAGGTGATTGAGCGCGTCCTCCAGGGAGGTGGCGACGTTCGGGATGTCCTTGAGCTCCTCCGGGGAGAGGCCGTAGATGTCCTTGTCGAGCGGCTGGCCCGGATCGATCTTGTTCTCGATGCCGTCGAGGCCGGCCATCAGCAGCGCGGCAAAGGCCAGGTAGCCGTTGCAGGACGGGTCGGGCGTGCGGTACTCGATGCGCTTCGCCTTGGCATTGGTGGTTGCCGGGATGCGGATCGAGGCCGAACGGTTGCGGTTCGAGTAGGCCAGGTTGACCGGCGCTTCGTAGCCCGGGACCAGGCGCTTGTAGGAGTTGGTGCCGGGATTGGTGAAGGCGCACAGTGCCTTGGCGTGCTTCATGATGCCGCCGATGTAGTACATGGCCATCTTCGACAGCCCGCCGTAGCCGTCGCCGGCAAAGAGGTTTTTGCCGTCTTTCCACAGCGACTGGTGGCAGTGCATCCCCGAACCGTTGTCGCCGAAGAGCGGCTTCGGCATGAAGGTCACGGTCTTGTCGTTACGGACGGCCACATTTTTGATGACATATTTGAACCACTGCAGGGTATCGGCCATCTTGACCAGGGAATCGAAGCGCATGTCGATTTCGCACTGGCCGCCGGTGGCGACTTCGTGGTGCGAGGCTTCAACGCGGATGCCGACGCTCTGCAGCACCTGCACCATCTCGTTGCGCAGGTCGATCAGGGAGTCGGTCGGGGCCACCGGGAAGTAGCCGCCTTTGTTGGCCGGCTTGTAGCCAAGGTTGGGGAATTCCTCGCGGCCGGTGTTCCAGCACCCTTCCACCGAATCGACCCGGTAAAAGGACTCGTTCATGGTGGAGGCGAAGCGGACGTCGTCAAAGATGAAAAATTCCGGCTCCGGCCCAAAATAGGAAGTGTCGGCGATGCCGGTCGACTTCAGGTAGGCTTCGGCCTTCTGGGCAACGAAGCGCGGGTCGCGGCTGTAACCTTCACGGGTGAACGGATCGATGATGTTGCAGATCAGGCTCAGAGTCGGAATTACCGGGAACGGATCAAGTTTGGCGGTCTTCGGATCCGGCATGATCAGCATGTCCGAGTTGTGGATCGGCTGCCAGCCGCGGATCGAGGAACCGTCGAAACCGATCCCCTCCTCGAAGGTTTCTTCGCTGAATTCGCTGATCGGCTGGGTGAAATGCTGCCAGATCCCGACGAAGTCGAGGAATTTGTAATCGACCATTTGGCAGCCGTTTTCCTGGGCAAACTTGACAACTTCTTGTGCGGTCATTGTGCTCTCCTGTTTGTGTAGTGTTAAGCAGTTGAGTAGTTGAATTTATTGCCTTTTACAAAGCGTCATCGCCTCTTTCGCCAGTCCGGATACGAACGACTTCGTCCACCGGCGTGACGAAGATCTTGCCGTCGCCGATGCGCCCGGTCTTGGCGGCGCCGGCGATGACCTCGACGACTTTCGCCGCCATTTCATCGCTGACGATAATCTCCATCTTGATTTTCGGGATGAAGTCGACCACGTATTCGGCGCCGCGATACAGTTCCGTGTGTCCCTTCTGCCGGCCGAAACCCTTGACTTCGCTGACCGTAATCCCCTGAATGCCGACCTCGTTCAGCGCTTCCTTGACCTCGTCCAGCTTGAAAGGCTTGATGATGGCCTCGACCTTCCTCATATCCAATCTCCTTATGCGGTGAGATGATGACTACTCTTCAGCAAATTGCTTGCCCAAATTCGCGACATCTTGAATATTCGACTCAACCATCCGTATTTATTGATTTATTTAAACAAAACCGACAATGAACATGGATAGTTTTCCAAAACCTGGGAAATGACTGCTCACCTTTTCAGCGAAGCAGGCCTATCGCTGCCGAAAATTTGCACACGTCATTTCCCCTCCCCTCTGTGGGAGGGGATCAATCTTGATCTATCGCCTTAACCACATCCGGCATACTATCGCCGGCACACAAGCCGAGGCCGCTCGCCCGCTCCTTCACATAGCGGCGTTGAAACGACTGATACAGCGCCCACTCCTCCTCGAAATTGGGCGTAAAGACCTCTTTTCCGAGGGCCGCTTCGATTTCGTCGGCGCCCCAGAAACGCACCGCTGTGATTTCATGCTCATCCCAGCGGACGTCGCCATCGTAGCGCGTCAGAAACGTCGCGATATTTTCCGATTCGATGGCGTTGCGGATCTTCGACTTGTAGAGAAAAGTCAACGGCAGCCCGGTCAGCCCCAATTCCTCGCCCATCTCACGGCTGGCTGCCTCATGATACGATTCCCCGGGAACCAGATGTCCGCCTACGCTGGTATCCCATTTGCCGGGTTGAATATCCTTGTGAAGCGAACGCTTCTGCAGAAGCATATCACCTTTGCCATTGACGACCAGTACGTGCACGACTCGATGGATCAATGCCGGGTTGCCGTGACATTCGCTGCGCGGCGCCGTCCCGATGACATTATCGTCATCATCGACAATTTCGAAAAGTTCCATAGTCCTCAAACTCGCGGGGAATCGCACCCCTTGCTTCGATCGAAAAACGGATTCTTCCCTTGAGCCGCCAGGGGGATGGCATAGGCAATCGGCACTTCCGGACCGAGGAAACCAAGCTCGACCGCCGCCTTGCCGGCCGTATACATGATCCGGTTGTCGATACGCAGATCCGCGGCGCGACTCACGGCCGAACCGACGGCAATACCGAGATCACCGGTATTGAACGAACAGGTTCCCCCCGCCGTCCGCATTGTCTGGCAATCGGCAAAGCCGCAGTATCCGCACTTCGGAATGTTGAGCGGCTCCTTGCGGGTGCCGAGCAGCACCACGATCGGGGCGTGGTCGAGATTGCCGGCGTCCCGGGCGAAGAGCGCCAGGCCGTCACGCACCGCAATCTCACGCATGCGCGCCTGCAATGCCAGTTTCTCCTCGCCGCTGACGATCGCCGTCACCAGAAAATCCCTGCCGCACCCCTTGGGCGCCGTGCGTGCCGCCACGCACAGCAGTTCGGCCGCGGTCCTTAAACCACCCAGTTCGGCATCGTTGTTCAGTACCAGCATGTTTTCTCCAGTCCTCTCTCCATGATCTCGTGTCGTGTGCGGTTAGTTCCCTGCACGCTTAACGTGTCAACAATAGTCGATAACCGCAAAAATTCCACACCAGACTCACTCCGGTGGCAGCCGCCTTGGCCAGGTTCAGATGCAACAAGGACGCCGGGACACCGCCAGTCAGCAGCCAGAGGATCAAACTGTTGATCAGTAGACCGGTAAAAGCGATCAGCAGGAAGGCCCCGAACTCCGTCACCGAGGCTTTGCGGTAGCCGGCAAAGGTCCAGGTCCGGTTGGCGACGTAGCTGTTCAGATTGGCGCAGGCGAAGGCGACGGCATTGCAGCCGAGCAGTTTGACGCCGCCGGGGCTGTCGAGGAACAACATTAATGCATTCAGCACGCCGAAGTCGATCAGCGTGTTGACCACGCCGACCATGCCGAAGCGCAGGAACTGATTGACAAGGACGGGAGAAGACATGAAGGAAGCCCTTGGCGACAGCATCAACCACAACGGTTGAGAATAGGCTATTGCCGCGAGCCAAGCAAGGCGGTCGGCTTTACTAAATGCGGCCCCCGACCATCAACCGGAGGAATATTTAGTCTATGGATGGGGGGGGGCGCCTCTATTTCACTAACACGGGAATTTCGGGAAGAACCCCGAAATTTTCCCCACCGGTGACCCCAGTGGGTTCATGAGCCTCACAACTCGGCAAAAAAAGGATGGTTTTCTGGACATCGCTGGCCGGCAAAGTTCCTATGGAAGTTGAATCGTGAGTTCTGAGATTGAAGTTAACGGCGAAATCCTGCCAGCATTGACGGCGCTGATCTTCGGTGAGTCCGTTCTTAATATTATTCGGCCGCCCTGCGGCAACCCATCCGGAGCACTCCCAACTTTCCATCTGCACCGGGACGTCCTCCCAATGCGGGTCTGATCCAGACTCCTTGATCCAGACGACGTCGACCGTCACGGCACCGACCGCATCGGCACAGTTGCTTACCGCGGGAGAAGGACAGTCGATGACCGGCAACGTCAAGGACCATGACTCTCGGGGGAACCCTCTCGGATCCTTGGCGAGAGGGGCATTCAGCCAACAGTCGCGCAAATCCTTATAAACATTATCCTGAACGCCGTTGACGGTACCGATCCCGCGTCCGTAAGTAATCGGTTCAGGATTGCCACTACCGCAAATCAACGGCCGCATTGTCGTCGGATTCGCCGTTTCGCACGGTTGCGAAAAGTTGGTCCAGGCCGCCGTATTCGAGGTTGTGCCCCCACTGCTGTTGAGCATCCTGCCGGTGTTGCATGTGTAGTTCCCGGCATTATCAGTGATCATCTGTTTACAGATGGCTATGGGCTGATCTGCCTCGGACGGATTCAAGCTTCCTGCAAACCCGATATATGCGACAGCCTCCGCCGAAAGAGCAAAATCTTCATAGCCGAAAATCCGTGCGAAAAACGAGGATGCACGTGTGGCATCCCTTCTCGCCACCACCCTCACCGCAATTATGAACTCGGTGTCCTCATCGAGGTCAATTATCGATCGGTTCCAGAGAGTGACCGGATCTGTTGAGTCGTTCGGATAAAATCCTTTCGCCAGGCTACCCAATCCGAAAGACCAGTGGCCCCTCTGGACATCCCCGGAATTGCTGCCGCTTGTCCAGTTGACATCAACAGCAATGGCTCCATCTGTTGAAACGGCTGCATTGGCCCTCGCCGCATCAAACGCATCCTGGTTCGCAGCTGTATTAATCTCTGTCCCCGAATTATTATAAAGTACTCTCGCCCCGGCAAGAGCACCGGCATCGGCAGCGTTTTGCAACTCGTTCCGCACCAGGAGAAGATGGTGAACATCGACAGTCAGCGCGGCGAGACCGGCAAACACGAAGGCCAGCGCGGCAACCTGCACGACGACCGCGCCGCGCTGCCTGGCGGTCCCGGTCAGATGGAACGTTTTCAAGTGTCTCTTCATGACATAAACCCCTCTTATTCCAGACGCATGACCGTTACCGCACGCAAGGGGACACCATCACCGTAAGTCCCCCCGAACAGTCTGATCAGATTGGAAAAAACCAGGAAGTGAAAGTTATAGTTCACGGTCACGGTCAGGGTATCGCCAGCGTTGTTCCCGGATCGGGAAATGGTTGCTGGCGGAAGAGTATCGTTGCCGAATGAAATCAGATTGTTTGCGCAGTAACTATTGACTACGGCCTGGATCGTGGCATCGGGTACCCTCGGCGCCGCGAAAACAATACCCACCCGGGCCCCTTCCCTGCTCGCATTGGTAAGAAGGGCCTTGTCGAAAAGAAGAATGCTGAATTCTATAATCCCGAAAATGAGCAGCAACAGCAATGGAAGGACAATGGCGAACTCCACCACCGCGGCGCCTTTCTGATGATTATTCTTCTTAAACATAAGCACAGCCTCCCCCTTATTTCCTGGCGCTATCCCCAAAGTGCATCGAATAGAAGACAAGACTTTACAGGTCAAAAAACTGCCTTCACATAGGTGAATTTATAACGCGCATTGGTCAAAAAGCAACTCCAGTCGGATCCTTCTTCCGCCAGCCATGGCGGTCCGGCAGAGCAAACGCGGTTCTCGATCACCCCGGCATCGCTTCAAGCCCGACGTTATTATCGTAATTGACAACGACAAATACTATGCAAGATTATAACAATATGAAATGATGTGTTTCCGACGGTGCGCGCCCCGCATCCAATATCAATGAGACACGACGGAATATTGAGGGAGTCATGAAATCATCGAAGGAAATGTTTTTGCATTTCGCGCGCGAGGAAAACGGGGCAACTGCTGTCGAATACGGGGTGCTCATTGCCCTGATCATCGCGGTTTGCATCGTGGTCATTATCGTCCTTGGGGAGAAGGTCAATAAAGCCTACGATTCCGCCAACAGTAAGTTCAAACCGTAAATTCAACTGAGCTGAAGGAACTGCCTGCCAACGCTATTCATACATGGCCGTTTCAGCAGCATAAGTCAAACATTGCCGATCTGATCAACATTGCCGATCTGATCAACCAATGGCGATCGGGTTTAAAACAATCGGCGCAGACTTGACAAACTCAAGTATTGCAGTATAAATTGATTTATGTTAATGTTTAGCCTAGGTTGATGGCATTATCGACCTCAGGCAGCGCCGCCATGAAATTCACGTTGAATCTGCGTCTCATTCGGGGACGTTACGCAGTACAAACCAACGAGGAGGAAAGAGCCATGAAAGCAACGTTTTTGAAACTGATGCGCGAGGAAGATGGGGCAACGGCGGTCGAATATGGGGTTCTCGTTGCATTGATCATCGCAGTTTGTATCGTCGTTATCCAGGTTATTGGCACGAAGATCGAAACTGCTTTCGAAAAAGTGAACGCTAATCTGAAGAATTAACCTGATACATACTTGATGCATGGATTGCAAAGGAAAGATATTCCGCGTTACGTCGCAGGTTTGTTGGCAGGTATTTTAGCTCTCTTTTATTTGACTGCAAAACGGACTGATGCATCTGTTGTCATCCCTTCAGTTTATTTTATAATCGCCTGTGCCATTGATACAATAAAGGCGAAGATACCCACCACGCTGAATGCCAGCCTAGCCATAGCGGGGCTGGCTTTATTATTTAATGCCGCGGGCTGGCCCGGTCTGCTCAACGGCCTGCTGGGTCTGACCCTGGGCATTGCCCTGCTCCTGGTTCCCTAGCTGATGGGGGGGATGGGCGCGGGAGACG
>VEPG01000094.1 GCA_012026975.1 Desulfuromonas sp.
TGAATCTGCTGCTCCAACAGGTCCCGCTCGGTCCGGGCCCGGTTCAGGCGCACGAGGAAGACTCCCCAGATCACCAGCAGGACACCGCCGCCGCCCGCCGCCGCCGGCAGCCACCAGGGGAGTTTCAGCCAGAAAGCGGCGCCCGGAGCCGCGACTCCGGTCAAAGTCGCCAGCAACGGCCAGACAATACCAGGCATGATAATGGTCGGCTTGCGCCGCTGCAGCGGCGTCAGTTCCAACTGCAGGGCAGCCAGTTCCTGACGCAGCCCTTCGGCCGTCTCGAACATCGCCGGGAGATCGGCGGGCAACCGTGGCGGCAGCCCCTGCTCCTTGAGTTTCGCCAGCAGTTCATCGCGTTTGCGCTCGAGGGATGCCTCGTTTTTGGCAGACGACTTGCCGCCGCTCGCTTTAGCGGCGGGCGGGGTCTTCTTTCCCTCGTGCTCCCAGCGCTTGCGAATCCAGGCGAGATACTCCTCCCCTTTGAGATATTCGGCGCGATCGGCAGCCAACCCTTCCTCGATGGCTGCCATCTCCTTCTCCCGCTGTTCCGAATCGACGCCAGCCGCAACCGGCGGAACCGGGGGCTTGTCGCCGGCCGCCGCCTCGATCAGACCCTTGGCCAGATGGCCATCGTCGGTGAGAACCGCATCGGCATGAGCAGCGTCGACCAGGGCACGGATCAGCGGCTCACCCTGAATGGAGAAGAGCCGCTCCAGGTGACGGAGATATTCGGCCCGCTCCGGCGTTGCCGCTGCAGGGGAAACCCGGCCGGAAAAACACTCTCGCCAGGAACCACCGGTACCACCCTCTTCGAGCCGTACCAGATTGCTTTCAAGATCGCGGGACAGCCTGACGCCATCCTTCCCACCCTCGAAAAGCAGCGTCACCCGACAGTTCAGGGTGTCACCCCAACTGCGCAGGCGCGAACCGTGTTCGACCCCGAGCAGGGCTGCCGGCAGGGCGCCCAGCAGCAGGCTCTTGCCGGACTCGTTGCCGCCGCTGATCAGGTTCATGCCGCGCCGGAATTCGAATTCGCTCGAGCCGAAACAGCCGTAACGCTCAACAGTAATGCGCCGCAGGATCATGTGCGGCACCTCGCCACCACAGGACGCCAAAGGATCACGACACGCTCCTCAGTCAAACTTATCGGACAATAATTCCGGATAGTAACAGATATTGGGATGACAATCAGCACCGAAACGCGCCCGATGCGCAGCCATGGCCCGCCGCCGGTAGACGTTGAAATCCGGCTCCTCATCGGCCAGGGTCAGGAACTCGCGGGCGAGCAGAATATTGCGAATCTTCTGGGCGGTCGGGGCGCCCCTGCCTACCAGTTTGAGGCCATATATTCCGCCGCGCCTGAGCAGCGGAATGGCGCAAAGACCGCAGCCATGGCGGCGATCGGTCTGCGACCAACTCGCCTGGCGGGCCATCGCTGCCTGCAGCGGCGGCGACACTTTGCCGATGTCCTCCGGCGCAATCTCGTAAGGGATTTCACACGGCCAGACCCGGTCGGGACTCACATGGTGAAAGGTGCACAGTCCTTCCGTGTTCGGGCATTTGCCGACCAGCAGAAAAGCATCGCAGCGCACTTCCGGCACCGCCGCGGCGATGGCGGACATTTCCGCCACTGTCAGATGGCGCGGCAGGATGGCGCGGCGGATACCCTGGGCGGCGTAAAAGCGCAGAGAGCCGCTGTTGCTGATGTGCGCCATGGTGCTGGCATGCAGTTCCAGGGCCGGATGACGACCGGCAAGGAGGTGCAGCAGGCCGAGGTCGGCGAGGATCAGCCCATCGATGCCAAGCCCGACCATGCAATCGACGTAGTCGAGCAGCAGCGGCAGTTGCGCGTCGCTGTAGAACGGCGCGTTGAGGGTCAGGGCAAACTGGCGGTCGGCAGCGAGCGTCAGCAGGATGCTTTCGGACAGCTACGCATCGCTGTCGCTCTGCGCCTCGGCGAAGGTCCGCTGGTTGAGGGAGGCGAGCAGGCTGTAATCCTCCCGCCATTGCGGAGGAACGAAGCCGCCGTACAATTCGTCGGCACCGGCCTGCAGCAGGCTTTCCGCTTCGGCCAGATGATCGACGGGCGAAATGATGCTCATGGACATTGCAGCAATGACTCCGCGCCGCGCAGCTTCCAGATGTGATCCCGGCGATGGTCCCACCAATGACCGTCGGTCACGGCATCAAGGCTCTCGCCGACCAGCACCAGGGTCAGGGCCGGTCGTCGGTCCGGGCCGGTCAGATTGAAAAAATCCCGATCGCCGACCCTGCCGACAATGTCGTCCAGAGTGCCGCGCACGACCTCTTCTCCGGGGAGTCCAAGTCGATGCAGGATGGCGATGGCCACGTTGCGCCCATAGCCGGTGCGCAACTGGCCGACCAGTTCCGGCAGCGGGATGTTGTTCATGTAGATCAGCAAGGTCACGCCAGGCGCGGCCAGCTCACCCATGGTCGGCGCACCGGGGCTGTCTCCAAGGGTGCGTGGCGAGGCTAGAATCGCCCGGTTGCACACCGCCGGCAGATCGAGGGTTTTCTTCAAATGGGCCGCGGCGGCATTGGCCGTGCCGACCCCCGGAACCACTTCGGCGCGCTCGCCAAGCGCGTCGACCAGCGCCTGGAACGGCGAGTAGAAGGTCAGGTCGCCGGGAACCAGGAAAGCCACCGGGCCGGTCTGCAGTTGGCGGTCAATCCTGTCGAGCAGTTCCTGAAAATAGTAGTCGAAGGGGACCAGCACCTCCTTGCCGCCCAGATGGGTGGCAAAGGTCGCCTCGAAGGGGGTCGGCGCGTAGACGACGGGACAGGCTGCCAGCAGGCGCACGGCGCGCAGGGTCAGCAGTTCCGGATCGCCCGGCCCGGCACCGAGAAAGTAGACGTGATTCACGCCGCGGCTCCCTTGCGCAGATGGATGAGAAACTCCCGATTCCCCTTTTGGCCGAGCAGCGGGCTTTCAGTCACACCGAGCACCGTGCAGCCAAGCAGTTCGGCCTGTTCGCCGACCTTCGCGACCACCGCCGCCTGTTGATCGGGATCGCGCACCACCCCCCCCTTTCCCACCAGCCCCCTGCCGACCTCGAACTGAGGCTTGATCAGGGCCACCACCTCGGCGCCTGGCGCCAGCAGCGCGAGGGTCGATGGCAGTACCTTGTCGAGGGAAATGAAGGAGGCGTCGATCACGGCCAGATCGGGGCGCTCACCAAGGGACTCCGTGGAGAGGTGGCGGATGTTGGTCCGCTCCAGACAGACGACGCGCGGATCTTCGCGCAGTTTCCAGGCCAACTGACCGTAACCGACATCGACGGCGTAAACCTTCGCGGCCCCGCGCTGCAGCAGGCAGTCGGTAAAACCGCCGGTCGAGGCACCGACATCGATGGCCGTCCGGCCAGTCACGGCAACAGCAAAGGCGGCGAGGGCATGGGCCAGCTTGACCCCGCCGCGCGACACAAAGGGGATATCCTCGCCCCTGACCCGGATCGGGACATCGACCTCAACCTTCGTGCCGGCTTTGTCGACGGCATGTTCGCCGACAATGACCTGACCCGCGAGGATCAGAGCCCGCGCCCGCTCACGGGAGCCGGTCAGACCGCGGTCGACCAGCAGTTTGTCGAGTCGCTCCTTGACGGCCATCGACTACAAGGCGGCGATCAGTTCACGCGGGGGAACGGCAGGGCTGATCCGGCCCAGGCAGACGCCGAGGAAATCGGCAAACAGCCGTTCGATCCGGTCGAGTTCGTTCTGCAGGACATGGCCGTCGGGGAGGAGATGCAGATCGGCACGCCGTGCCATGGCATAACGCAGAACGTTCTCCACGGGGACGATATCGTCGCCCCAGCCGTGGACGATCGTCAGATGCGGGGTCGCGGGAAGAGGCTCGGCAACGCTATAGCCGGGGAGACCGATGGCCGGAGCCAGCAGAAACAGGCCGATCGGTTGCAACCGGGCAGCGGCGACCGCCGCCACGTAGCCGCCCATGCTGGAACCGACCAGGATCAGGGGGCGGGGAAGAGCGGCGGCCAGTGTCGTCAGGCGGCGCACCCGCTCGTCGGGGTCTTGCGTATCGCGGTCGTCAGGGCTGATCACCCGGCAGCCAAATTGTTCGGCAACCAGCGCCAGGCGACGGATTTTGGTGCCCCAAGGGCCGCTTTCACGGCCGTGGCAGAAACAGACGGTGGCGCTCATCGCTCCCCCTGCGGAAAGATGGCGCACCATAGCATGATTCCGGTCAAAGGGGAATGCCGTCCGTAGCCGCTGTCCGGTCGTGAGCGCCTCCTGAGAAGAACCGGTCAGGCGGCAGATTCCGCGAGGCGGCTCAACGCCGAAAGGGTCCCGACCGGGGATTGCCGGCGGGACCCTTTCGGCGTTAGGTGCGGGCTGATCGAGAGGGATCTCGACAACTCCCGGGGAAGATCAATCGTTGTCGATGACGGTCACGATGGCCGTCTTGCTGACGCCGAGGGTCGCACCGACGGGAGAGCTGAGGTTGACCTTGAACGATTCACTCCCCTCTTGCAACGTATTGTCGACAATGGCGACGACGATGCTTTTGGCCGCGGCTTCACCAGCGGCCCAACTCACGGTTCCGCTCGTCGCCACATAGTCGGTCTTCGCTCTGGCTGTGCCATTGGCGGTCGCGTACCTGACGCTCGCCGCCGTGTTGACATTACCCAGGCGCTTCACCCAGAGAGTCACGCTGCCGTCACCCTCGTCAACCGACACGCCGGTCGATTCGAATCCAATATTTTTGTCGTTGTCCGCAATCGTGACGGCCGTACTGCCGAGCGCGCCCAACACCGCCCCGGTCGGATTGCCGAGAGCAACGTGGAACGTCTCGGCACTTTCATAATAGGTATCGTTGCTGATGGCGACGGTGACGGTCTGGCTGCTTACGCCATCGGCAAAAGTCAGGAGCCCGCTTTGGGCCGTGTAGTCGGTTCCGGCCGTGGCCGTGCCGGCGACGGTGGCATACTGCACCGAGACGGTACCCGCCGTGCCGCCTTCACGGGTGACGGTGACGGGCACGCTGCCAGCCCCTTCGGCGACGGTGTAATTCGCGGCACTCATCTGCACGGTTTGCGCTGGCGCTGGAGGTGAGACCACACCCAGGGCGGTGACAAGGTCCAGACGGGGCCTGCTGATGCCGTTGCGGGGATCGGAGACCAGCGGGCCCTGCTGCAGGCGGCTCACGCTCTGCTGGACGCTGTCGCCCGGGGAGGCGGAACGCAGCACGGCAGCGGCACCCGCCACGTGGGGCGTCGCCTGGGAGGTGCCGGCCATGGTGATGCCCGCGGCATTGATCATGGCGCCGGGCGCCAGCAGGGTCAGGAAGGGTGCACTATTGGAAAAGCAGGTGACCTTGTCGGCCGCGGTGCTGCTGTCCGAGCACACGCTCCAGCCGACCGCTCCAAGGTTGGCATCATAGACCGCGCCGACCGAAACCACGTTGGCATACGCCGCGGGAAGACTCATGGAATCCGCGTAGGCATTGTTGCCCGAGGCCGCCACGACGACAATGCCGGCATTCACGGCCCGCTGGATCGCGGTTCCCCAAGCATCGGCCGGGGATACCGCGCTGTAGTAGCGGCCTCCGCCCAGGCTCATGTTGATCGACGCGATGTTGAAGGCAGCCTTGTTGGCGACGCACCAGTCGATAGCGGCAATGATGTCGCTGTTATAGGCGTAACCATCGGCGCGAAAGACATCCAGCGCAGCAATTTGCGCGGATGGAGCGACTCCGAGAGCGATTCCGGCAACGTTGGTGCCGTGGCCGTTAGCATCGAGCACGCCGTCGGAGGGAGCAAAATCCTGGGCGTACGCCACCTTGCAGGTGCCGGCCGGTACTCCCGGCGAGGAGCACGGGCCGAACGCCGCGCGGAGATAGTCGACGCCGGTATCGAGCACCGCTACCGTCGTACCGGCCCCGCCGTAGCCATTGCCGCTGTTCCACGCCGCGGGCTGGCCGATGAGCGGCAGGCTTTGCGCGAGCAGGAGCTCATTCCGGCAGTTTTCGTCGATGGCGAGAACTTTCGCGTGCCTCATCAATTTTTCGAGGGCGCGCGCCGACCCGATGCGCACATGCAATACGGGAACAACCGCATAATCCCGGACGGTTTCCAACTCAGCATCAGCCACTTCAGACTTCACCCGGGCCTTGAGTTTGTCCAACCGCAGTCGGCGTTCCTGCATCAACCCGTCGTAGGCGGCCCGTTCAAGGCGCTGCGGATCAGACCTTTCCGCGGCTGCCTCCTCGGCATCGTCCATGAGCAGCAACGCATCGACCG
>VEPG01000032.1 GCA_012026975.1 Desulfuromonas sp.
CGACTTACTCGGGCTCGGGGACCCGGATGATGGGCGTGCGGCACATGAGAACGTTGCAGATATAGACCTCGTCACGCTGCAACCCCATGGCGAAGAGAATGCGATCGAGCAGACGGCCGGCCTCACCCACGAACGGCTCGCCCTTTTCGTCCTCTTCCCGCCCCGGCGCTTCACCAACCAGTACCAACCGGGCCTGCGGATTACCCACGCCGAACACCAGTTTTTTCCGGGTCTTGCAAAGACCGCAGCAGCCGCAGCTTTCCAGATCGGCACGGATTTTTTCAAGGGTCTCCCCCCCTTGCGCCGGACCCGCGAGGGTCGTCCCGATTCGGGCGGCCGCGGAGACCTCGTCGAAGCCGAGATCGCGCAGGTATTCGAACTGGCCGCGGCCCGCGGCGACGGCA
Organism: Desulfuromonas sp.; assembly: GCA_012026975.1. Classification (GTDB taxonomy): domain Bacteria; phylum Desulfobacterota; class Desulfuromonadia; order Desulfuromonadales; family BM103; genus VAUL01. Next base: position 405 of record VEPG01000032.1, read on the forward strand.
TCGCGCAGTTCGCTCAGGAAACGTTCAGGCATGGCGGGATTCCCTTGAATGTATTATCCTTGTTGACACAATGACGAAAGACACCTTGAAATTTCTCCTTGCGGCCCTGCTCCTGGCTGCTCCGGTTTTCTTCCCGACAGAGGCTTGGGCATGGGGCGTTGGCGTTCATCTCCAGATCGGCTCCTGGCTGCTCCAGCAACTGCCGCAGCTGCCACTCCATCTGCAGACGCTGCTGGCCGCCTATCCGCACGACTATCTCTACGGCTGCATCAGTGCGGATATCACCCTGGGAAAGAAGTACACGCATTACCTGCAGCATTGCCATTCTTGGCGCATGGGCCGCAAAATACTGGCCGAGGCTGACGACGACTCACGCCGGGCCTGCGCCTATGGCTACCTCAGCCACCTGGCCGCCGACTCCATCGCCCACGGCTACTACGTCCCCTACAAATTGATGCGCAGCTACAACACCGCCTTGCTGCAGCATGCCTACTGGGAGATGCGCTTCGAGGCCGACGTCGACCAGGAGGCATGGAAGCTGGCCAAGGCGCTTGGGCGCTTCGACTTTTCGGAAAACGACCGGATGCTTCGCGCCGTACTCTCCGACACAATTTTCTCCTTCGGCACCAACAAACGCCTGTTCAACTCGCTGCTGCTGCTCAACCGCCTCAAGCGGTGGCAACGAACCCTTGCCGCCCTCGGCAGGACCTCCCGTTGGCCGTTGCTTGAAAATGACCGTCAGGAATACTTTGGGCTGGCCTGCGAAGCGACCCTGAGCCTGCTCCGCGACTTCGAGGAAAGTCCCTGGATGGCTGCCGATCCAACCGGGGAGAGGGCGCTGGCCGCTGCCGGAAAGATTCGCAGAAATCTTCACATATTGTGGCTCGACGGCAAACTGTCGGAAGCCCAGGCGGAGCGACTCCTCCTGCAAATGAAAAATACCTTGCGTGACGGCCTGCTGCAGCAGGATCGCCTGCTGAAGATCACTACCTCCTGAGCTTTTCCCCGCCGCCTTCCTCAAGCATCAACTGAATACGATCGAGCAATCGGTCGGCGACTTCCTCCTTTGGCAGGCACGGAAGTTCCTCGATATTGCCGTGCCGATCGAGGAACATGACGATAATGGTATCGCTGCCGAAACCGGCTCCCGCTTCGGAGACATCGTTGGCAACGATCAAATCGACGCGCTTGTCATCCAGCTTTTTCCGGGCATTCACCAGCAGGTCATCGGTCTCCGCGGCAAAGCCGACCAAAAGCGCCCGGCCTCGCTTTGCCCCGAGATCGGCAAGAATGTCCGGATTGCGCGCCAGTTCGAGCGTCAACTGGCTGCGGTCGCCTTTTTTCATCTTTCCCGTCTCGCGTTCAAGCGGCCGGAAGTCAGCCACGGCCGCGGCCTTGACAATCACATCGGCATCATCGCATCGAGCCATGACGGCGGCATGCATCTCCCACGCGGTGGTGATCTGCACCACGTCCACTTTCTCCGGGGGGGTGAGGTCAACCGGTCCGCTGACCAATATCACCCGCGCGCCGCGATTACGGGCCGCACGCGCAATCGCATAGCCCATCTTTCCCGACGAATGATTGGTCAGGTATCGCACCGGATCCACCTCCTCGCGGGTCGGACCGGCAGTGATCAATACCGTGCGGCCGGCAAGATCACGAGAGCCAACCAGATTTTGGGCAAAATCGAAGATCGCCGCCGGATCGGGAAGCTTCCCCTGCCCTTCCCAGCCACAGGCCAACTCACCGACTGCCGGTGTCATGAAGTGATAGCCATGCTGCTCGAGACGAGCCTGATTCTCCAGATAAAGCGGATTTTCCCACATATTGACGTTCATCGCCGGGACAAACAGCACCGGAGCCTTGGTCGCCATCAGGGTTGTGGTCAGCAGATCATCGGCCAGGCCATGGGCGACCTTGCCGATGATATTGGCCGTCGCGGGAGCGACGATACAGAGATCGGCGCGGTCGGCCAGGGAAATGTGGCCAATCTCCTGTTCCTGAATAAGGTTGAACAGTTCGCTGTGCACAGGATTGCCGGAGAGGGTCTGAAATGTCAGCGGCCCGACGAACTCCCGGGCGTGACGTGTCATGACCACCTGCACATCGGCCCCGGCCTTGACCAGCAGGCGCAACAACTCAACGGCCTTGTAGGCGGCAATGCCTCCACTCACCCCCAGCAGAATCTGTTTGTCTCGGTACATACCCGGCCTCCCCACCGATTAGTCGGTCATGCCAGCAACATAAGGATTGGTGCGCATCTCGCGGGCAATCGTGGTGTCCGGTCCATGGCCCGGATGAACCACCGTCTCTCCCGGGAGAGACCACAAGCGCTTGCGGATGCCATCGACCAACGTGCGATGATCCCCGCCCGGCAGATCGGTTCTGCCGATCGAACCGGCGAACAGAACATCGCCGGCAAAGAGATGCCGGCCACTCAACAGGGCTATGCCACCCGGAGAATGCCCCGGCAGATGGATGACCTCGAAGGTCAATTCCCCGATCGCAATCTGGTCGCCGTCTTTCAGCAACCGGTCGGGCGGCGGGGACGGTTCCGCCTGCAGGCCATAAAGTTGCGCGTGGACCTTGGCCTTTTCCAACAGCGGCAGATCGAGTTCGTGGATCAGCAATTCCGCCCCGGTCGCCTCAACGATTGCGCGATTGCCCCCGATATGGTCAAAATGGCCATGCGTATTGACGATCCGCACCACGCGCCAACCTGCCGAGTTCACTGCGTCCAGAATGCGGTCAGCGTCATCGCCGGGATCGACAACCAGGGCCTCGCGGCTTTTCGGACAGGCCGCCACATAGCAGTTGACCTGCAACGGCCCAACGACCACCGTGGCAATCAGGGGTTGTTCACTCATTGGTTCCCTCATCTGCTGAAGTGCCGAAGAGATTTGGCGTTATCCCCCGCAACTTCTCCTCGAGCGAACTGTTAAAGGGGGCCGCCGGCCTTGCCGGCCGCTCACGCTGCGGAGAACCGTGAGCCTCCGCCGCCTTCGCGGCGGGCGGAATCGCGGGCGACTCGACAACGGCGGGATTCTCACCGAAGCCCTTAAAAAAGTAACGGTCGTAAAAACGGTGGTACTGGGTCCACGCCGACTCGCTGTCCGGTTCCTTGTCGAGATGCGTGCGCACACCGTTGATCTTGGAATCGAGATCGTCGATGAAATTCAGGACCACCGCCTCCAGGGTTTTCGGCCGCTTGGGGGAACCGAATTCATATTGGCCGTGATGGGACAGCAGCAGGTGTTTGAGCAGGATGGCCAGTTCCAATGGGAATCCGGGGAGACTCCGTATTTTTTCCTCGATCATCTCGACACCGATGACGATGTAACCGATCAATTTGCCAACGTCGGTATATTCGAACGAGCGCACATAGCGTAATTCGTTGACCTTGCCGACATCATGGAGCAATGCGCCCGTCACCAGCAGATCACGGTTCAATCCCGGATAGCGTTTACAGATATCGTCAGCCAGACTGGCAACGGCAAGCGAATGCTCCAGCAAGCCACCCAGATAAACATGGTGCATGGCTTTGGCAGCCGGTGCCCGGCTATAGGCCGCGAGGAATTCCCTGTCGTCGAGAAAGGTCTGCAGCAAAGCCCGCAGAAAAGGATCGGCGATACTCGCCACCCGGGACTTGAGATCGGCCTGCATTTCGTCTGCCGGCCGGGCAGCAACCGGCAGGAAATCGGCCAGATCGACGGATTCGTCCCGCAACTTCGCCAACTCCTGGATGACCAGTTGCATCTTCCCCATGTAGAGGCTGGCCTTGCCGGCAACCTTGACAAAATCATCGCGCTCGAATTGTGAAGCGAATTCGTCGACCCGGTCCCAGATTCGCCCTTCCACTTCGCCGGTACGATCCATCAGTTTGAGGGTCAGGTAAGGCTTGCCGTTCTTGGCCATGCCGACGATCTTGTCACGAACCAGGAAGATGGTGTCGACCCAGTCACGTTCCTGGATCTGGCTGGCGAATAGGTTTTTCACTGACACTCCTTTTCATGCAAACGTTGAATAATCCGGTCGGCAACCTTCAACCCGTCGAGTGCCGCGCTCATGATGCCGCCGGCATACCCCGCCCCTTCCCCGGCCGGGAACAGGCCAGGGTGGGAAATCGATTCACCGCATTCATTGCGGGCGATGCGCAACGGTGCCGACGTGCGGGTTTCGAAACCGACCAGAACCGCTTCATTGGTCAGAAAGCCCCGCATCTGACGTTCGAAATGCGGGAGTGCCCGCCGCAGTCCGGAGGCAACAAAAGCGGGCAGCAGTTCCGCAAGGTCCGTCTCCCTGACGCCGGGGTGACAGGAAGAACGGCACGGCCCCTCTCCGCGGCCGGCAAACGCCATGAGATTTTGTGCCGGGGCATGGAAGCTGCCGCCGCCGCTCCGAAACGCGGCCTGCTCGATCCGGCGCTGAAATTCGACCCCGCCGAGGACACTCGCATGGGGCCAGTCCGCGGGACGCACCGTGACCACCAGGGCGCTGTTCGAATACAGACCGTCGCGCTCGGCCCTGCTCATGCCATTGACGACCACGCCATCGGCTTCCGATGCCGAATTGATCATCTCGCCACCGGGACACATGCAGAACGAATAAACGCCGCGACCACTTTCGGCATCATTATAGCGCAGGGCGTAATCCGCTGCAGGCACATTGCGCGGATGACGGTTGCCGTACTGGATGCGGTCGATCAATTCCCGCGGATGCTCGACCCGCACACCGACGGCAAACTCTTTCGGCTCGAGTGCCACGCCGCGCTCGGCAAGCATCCGGTAGGTATCGCGCGCACTGTGGCCGGGCGCAAGTATCAGCGACTGGCAAGGGCACAACTCGTTATCGTCAAGCACCCCTCCGACGATCTTCCCGCCGGCCACATCAAAATCAGTCAGACAGGTTTCGTATCGCAGCTCGACCCCAAGGATCTTGAGTCTTTCGCGCAGCCTGATCAGGACCAGACGCAGGCGATCCGTGCCGATATGCGGTTTGGCTTCGATCAGGATTTCTTCCTGCGCCCCGCATGCGACCAGGGTTGCCAGAACGTGACGCAGCCAGGGGTGATTCAGGCGCGTGCTCAGCTTGCCATCGGAAAAGGTTCCCGCCCCCCCCTCGCCAAACTGTACGTTGCTGTTGACGTCCAGTTCACCGGTTGCCCAGAAGCGTTCGACGTCACGGAGCCGGCTCTCCACCGGGCGACCGCGCTCGACCAGGGTGACTTGTACGCCGCATTCGGCCAGATGCAGGGCAGCGAACAGCCCTGCCGGCCCCATCCCGCCCACCAGGGCACGATGCGGCGAGGTGCCCGGGGCTGGCGCTGGCAGCGGCGTCTCGATAGCCGTCTGCAGACGTGGATTGTCCGACAGACGCAGCAGCAAGCCCGCTTCGTCATCAACCCCGAACTCAACGGTGAATACCTGGAGCAGGCGTGGTTTGCGGCGGGCATCAAGGGAACGGCGAATGATCCGAAAATTTCCGAGCCGGTCGGGAGTGACGCCGACGATACGTGCGACCCGTTGGGGCAGGCAGGCCGGATCTTCACCCCATTCAAGGGGGATATCGCGCAACCAGAGCGCCATGTCGTCAGCAGTCGTCAGGCCAGAGGAAGACTGACCACGAACCGGCTTCCGCCGATCGGCCCGTTTTCGGCACGAAAGCCGCCTCCGTAGGTTTTGACGATGCGCAAAACCACCGACAGGCCAAAACCGGTCCCCTTCTCCTTGGTTGTGAAGAAGGGATCGAAAATTTTGCCGAGATTTTCAGCCGGGATCCCTTTGCCGGTATCACAGACATCCTCTTAAAGGCTTTGGTCGTCGTGCTCCATCCTGATCCCCAATCGCCCCCCTTCGCGCTTTTCAAAG
>VEPG01000100.1 GCA_012026975.1 Desulfuromonas sp.
GTGTTGCAGGCCGTGCAGACGGTGCTTGCCGACAAAACAGCGATGAGCACCCTCGCGCCGGCGTCAGTTGGGAAATGACCGAAATGAAACTCGCTTTCTGCCTTTTTTATTTTTTCCCCTATGGTGGGCAGCAGCGGGATTTTCTCAAGATTGCGGAGATCTGCCGCAGCCGGGGACACTCGATCCACGTCTTTGTCATGGATGTGCAGGGGGAGTTCCCCCCGGAGTACGAGGTTATCCACCTGCGGCCGCGTGGGTTTTCCAATCACAGCCGATGTCTTGATTTTTCGCGTCTTGTCGGCAGACATTTGGCTGCCCGGCGTTTCGATGCCGTTATCGGCTTCAGCAAGATGCCCGGCCTCGATGTCTACTATGCTGCTGATACCTGCTACCGCGAGAAGGTCCTGGCGACCCGGCCCTTCATTTACCGGTTGAGCAGCCGTTTCCGGACCTACGCGGCCATGGAACGCGCGGTCTTCGCCCCCGAGGCGGACACCGAGATTCTGCTGATCGCCGAGCAGGAGCAGGCCGGTTTCATGCGGCACTACGGAACTCAGGCGGAGAGGTTTCATCTGCTCCCGCCAGGGATTTCCCGGGACCGGATCGCACCGGCGAATGCCGGGGAAATCCGCCGGTCGCTGCGCGAGGAACTGGGCCTTGCCGAAGATGAGTTGATGCTGCTGACGATCGGTTCCGCCTTCAAAACCAAGGGGGTCGATCGCGCCATGACCGCTTTGGCGGCACTTCCATCGGAACTGCGCAAGCGCTGCCGGTTCTTCATCGTCGGTCAGGACAAGCAGGCTCCCTTCATCAGCCTGTCCCGCAGACTCGGCATCGCTGCGCAGGTCTCTTTTCTCGGCGGGAGAAGCGACATCCCCCGCTTTCTGCTCGGCGCCGACCTGCTGCTGCACCCGGCCTATCTGGAAAATACCGGCACGGTCCTGGTCGAGGCCATTGCCGCCGGCCTTCCCGTTTTGGCCACCAGCGTCTGCGGTTATGCGGGGCACGTGGTCAAAGCCGGGGCGGGCCTGCTGATCCCGGCGCCGTTTGTACAGGAAACCATGAACGATCTGCTGACCCGCATGCTGACCTCGAACGAACGCCCGGTCTGGCGCCGCAATGCCCTGGCCTATGCCAGCACGGCGGATATCTTCAGCCTTCACGAAAAAGCCGTGGAAGTCATCGAAGCCGTGGCTCGCGGGAGGTCGTCTTGATCGATCTTCGCCCGGATCTCCGCCGCCATTTTCCCGGTTCCGAAGACGCCGTCTTCGCGAAGGTCATGGCTCTTGACGGTGAGGTCTTTCGCAACCTGGCGGGACGCAAGACACTGCGTTTTGTCCTTGACGGCAAGGGGTACTTTGCCAAGCTGCACTTCGGCGTGGGGTGGCGTGAAATTTTCAAGAACCTGCTCACAATGCGCAAGCCGGTGCTTGGTGCCAGGGATGAGTGGCGGGCCATTCATCGGTTGGAACAACTCGGGGTGGCGACCATGACTGTCGCCGGCTTCGGCGAGCAGGGCCGGTTGCCCTCTCATCAACGGTCCTTCCTGATTACCGATGAACTGGCCAACACGATCAGCCTGGAGGATTACTGCCGACCGTGGCCGGTGGTGCCTCCCCCGGCCGCCCTGAAGCGTATGCTGATCGAAAAGGTGGCGAAGATTGCCAGGTCGCTGCATAATCACGGGGTCAATCACCGTGATTTCTACATCTGTCATTTCCTGTTGGACACAACGACGCAGAAGGTCCCTTGCGCCGCGGAAGATATCAACCTCTACCTGATCGATCTCCACCGGGTGCAGACCCGTGCGCATACGCCGCGGCGCTGGATCGAAAAGGACGTGGCCGCTCTGCACTTTTCCAGCATGAACATCGGTCTGACCCGCAGGGACCGCTTGCGTTTCATGAAAATTTATCGTGACCGGCCGGTGCGGCAGATCCTGGCCGATGAGCGGCGTTTCTGGGAAAAGGTCGAGTCCAAGGCCCGGAAACTTTGTCTGAAGCCCGATGAAGACTGAAGCGTTATCGAGAGGATTTGAAATGAAGATCATCTCTGTCAGGGAGCATTTCGCTAACCATCTGCAGGCGGTTGAACGGGCTGCAGAAGAACTTGCGGAACGGATCGAGGCTTGCGCACAGATCCTTGGCGCAGCGTTGCGCGAAGGTAACAAAGTGCTGGTCATGGGTAATGGCGGATCAGCGGCAGATGCCCAGCACCTGGCGGCGGAACTGGTCGGCCGTTTTCTGGCGGAGCGCAAGGCACTGCCGGCGGTTGCCCTGACCACCGACAGTTCGATCCTGACTGCAGTCGGCAACGACTACGGCTTCGAGCGGGTTTTCCAACGCCAGGTCGAAGCCTTGGCGGTTCCCGGCGACGTGGTCATCGGCATTTCGACCAGCGGCAACTCCCCGAATGTCCTGCGGGCCCTGCAAACCGCGAAGTCGATCGGCTGCACAACGGTCGGGTTGCTGGGGCGGGACGGCGGTCAGATTGCTCCTCTGGTGGATGTGAACCTGACCGTTTCCTCCATGCATACGCCGCACATTCAGGAAGTCCACGCGATCATCGTGCATATTCTCTGCCAGCAAGTGGAACAACGCCTCTTCTTCGAAACGCCAAAGTAACTTATATTGCCTGCGGGAGGATCGCTTTGAAGGATTATCTGGCCGAGAATGACAGCGCTCTGTTGCAGCGGCACGCCCTCGATTGCTTCGATGCGCTGTGGAACGCACAGCTTGCGGCGGTCGACGAGCCGAATACCGAGCGCGACGGCTGGAGCGAGGTTTTTCGCCTGGAGCTGGAGGGGCGCGGATTTTTCATCAAGCGACAGAGCAACTATTTTACACGCAGTCTTGCTCATCCGCTGGGCGAACCGACCGTGGCCCGTGAGTTTCGCAACATCCTGCGCTATCAACGGTTGTCTATTCCGTCGATACAGGCGACCTTTTTTGGCGAGCGGCGACTTGCCGGTGAGTGCCGGGCGATCCTGGTGACCCGCGCCCTGGACGGCTGGACGGCTCTGGAGGATTTCCTGGTTGACTGGCCGGGCCGGGATGCTGACCAACAAGGTAAAATCATCTCGGCTTGTGCCCGCTTGGTCGGCAAACTGCACGCTTCCGGCCTGCGGCATGGCTGCCTGTACCCGAAACACCTGTTTTTGCGGGAGCAGGAGGATATGTGGGAAGCCTGTCTGATCGATCTCGAAAAGACCCGTCGTCTCTGGTTCGGATGGCGGGATCAGGTCAGGGATCTGGAAACCTTCCTGCGCAAGGTCAGTATCTGGGAGCGTGGCGGTCAGCGCGGGTTTCTGTCTGAATATCTGCGGATCAGCCGTTCACCGGGATCCTTGCCGCTCTGGCAGGAGCGGCTCGGTCGGCGACGGGCCTACAAGGAACAACGGCATTGAGGTTGCGCGAGCTCTGCGGGGTAGGGCGGTCCCCTGACCTGCCGTTGCGATTGCAGCTGCCCGGATCAGAGCTGGAGTTGAGGGCGTGGCTGCGAGTCCTGCCGGGACGCCGCTATGTCGGTCTGGCGGAATGGCAGGGGCGGCTGGTTCTGGCCAAGCTGCTGGTGGGACGCAAGGCCGCGCAACAGTTCAGGCGCGAGCAGGACGGCATCGACCTGCTGGTTGCCGGTGGGATCAACACGCCGCCGCTGCTTGCCTCGGGTTTTGCCTCGGACGCCGGTGGTTGGCTGCTGTTTGACTATCTGGACGGGGCCAGAAGCCTGGGCGATGCCTGGTACGAGGTGGAACGTCAGTCGATGCTGTCCGATCGGCAGCGCGAGTTGCTGGGCCCTGCCCTGGAGGTGATCGGCACACTGCACCGGAAGGGACTGTGGCAGCAGGATCTGCACCTTGACAACCTGTTGTGCCATGACGGGCAGCTGTACCTGGTCGATGGCGGCAGTATGCGGGTCGAGATGCAAGGCCGGCCGCTTTCTCTGCGGCGGGTGCTACAGAATCTCGGAATTTTCTTCGCACAGCTGTCGGCAGAAATCGATCCGTTCATCGACGAACTGCTCGAGTCGTACCGGCGCAGCAACGATACCCATGCGTTTTCGGCGGCGGCGCTGCAGGGGCGTATAGGTAAGGTGCGCCGCTGGCGGCTCAGAGATTATCTCCGCAAGGCCGGTCGTGACTGCAGCCTGTTCCATGTGCAGACGGGTCCGCAGGGGCTGCGAGCGGTCCGGCGGGAAGAGGTCGGGCCACTGGCGCCGCTGTTGAATGACCCCGATCACTGCCTTGCGCAGAGCCATCTGCACAAGGCCGGGGGGAGTTCAACGGTGGCGCGGGTCGATCTGGCCGGCCGACTGCTGTTGGTCAAGCGCTACAATATCAAAGGTTTCACGCACTACCTCAGGCGCTGCTGGCGCCCGAGTCGAGCCTGGCATTCCTGGCGCGAGGGCAACCGACTGATGTTCCTCGGCATCCCTACGCCGAAGCCATTGGCTGTTATCGAGCGACGCAATTGCTGGCTACGCGACCGCGCCTACCTGGTCACCGAGTATCTGGAAGGTGAGGATATCATTTCCTGCTTCCGCTCGTTTCACGAGGATACTCCGCCACTGGCGCAACTGCGGGCGCTTGACGGTTTGTTTGCGGCTCTGCTTCGCGAGCGCATCAGCCATGGCGACATGAAGGGACACAACCTGATCTGGCATGACGGACAGTGGGCGCTGATCGACCTCGATGGCATGCGCCGGCATTGCTGCCAACGCAGTTTCGCCCGGGCCTATGCCCGTGATCGGGCCCGTTTCCTGAAGAACTGGCCGTCCGACAGCGCTCTTTACCGACTGCTGGATCAACGACTGCCGCGGGTGCCAGGCACCCCCATCCGATGAAAGAGGTTATCGCGTTATGGCACTGACTATCCTGGGCCTTTCCGGCTCCCTCGGACACGATCCGTCCGCGGCCCTGTATATCGATGGCAAACTGGTGGCCGCCGTCGAAGAGGAACGCTTCTTGCGCGACAAGCATGCAAAAAACCGCATGCCCTTTGAGTCGGCCAGCTTCTGCCTGGAACAGGCCGGGATCAAGCCCGCCGACGTCGATGTCGTCGCCATCCCCTATGCACCGATCAGCCTCTCCGGTCCGGCGCGCTGGCACTATGCGAAACGCTACTGGTACGCCCCCGACCGATCGCTTGACGCCCTCTGCAACGGCAACCGCCGCTATCGGCGCTATCGCAGCAGGATCATCGACTGTCTGCGGCAGCTTGGCTTCGATACCGGCAAGCTCAGGGTCGAGGCAGTGGAACATCACCTGACGCATGCATCCAGTGCCTACCATTGTTCGGGCTTCCAGGAGAAAACGGCGATCCTCGGCATCGACGGCAAGGGTGAGTACGCGACGACCTTCTTCGGCTGGGGGGAGAATGGCAAAATCCACAAGATCAAGGAATTCTACGATCCGGACTCCCTCGGCGGTCTCTACGGGGCGATCACCGAATACCTCGGCTTTGAGATGCTCGACGGCGAGTTCAAGGTCATGGGGATGGCGCCCTACGGCGATGCCGCAAAATACGATTTCTCGCGACTGGCGACATTCGAAAACGGTGAACTGACCGTCAACACCGACTACGCCAACGTCATCGGCTTCCGGCGCTACAAGGAAAACGGCAAGGGCTATTACTTCTCGCCGAAGCTGGTCGAATGGCTGGGACCGAAGCGCCAGGGTGACATCGCCGACGAGCCCTATATCCACTATGCCGCCAGCATGCAGGCCCTGTTCGAAAAGCTGGCGCTGGAGATGATGGACTACTACCTTGGTGACATCATCCGCGAAACCGGGAAAATCGCTTTCGCCGGCGGCTGCGCGCTCAACGTCAAGCTCAACCAGAAGATCATCGCCCGCCCCGAAGTGAAGGAGCTTTTTGTACAGCCGGCTTCCGGCGATGCCGGTACTGCCGTGGGCGCCGCTGCCTATGTGTCGCAGCAGATGGGGGTGCCGGTGGAGAAGATGGAACATGTCTATCTCGGCCCGGCCTATACCAACGCCGAGGTGATCGCTGCCTGCGAGGCCCACCCTGCGAAGCCCAGCTGGCAGCAGATCGACGATACCGTGTCGCGCATCGCCAAAATTGTCGCCGACGGCAACCCGGTGGCCTGGTTTCAGGGGCGCATGGAGTTCGGGC
>VEPG01000092.1 GCA_012026975.1 Desulfuromonas sp.
ATCTCCACCCTTGGCCCCCACTGGTCGCCGGCCTTGCGGCCAAGCAGCATGCCGGCCACGGTCAGCACGCCGGCAACCAGGCCGATGACCAGCGACGGGGTCCAGATCGATACGCCGAGCATGCTCAGGGAAAAGCCGACGGCGAGGGCATCGATGCTGGTCGCCACCGAGAGGAGCACCAGCGACAGGCCGCGGGTCGGGTCGTTGTCGGCACGTTCTTCCTCGTGACCGGCAAACGCTTCCTTGAGCATCTTGCCGCCGACGAAGGCAAGCAGGGCGAAGGCAATCCAGTGGTCCCAGGCGGCGACCTGCTTCTGAACGGTGAGCCCGGCCAGCCAGCCGACGACCGGCATCAGCGCCTGGAACAGGCCGAAGTGAAAACCGAGTCGAAAGAGATGGCGACCGGTCAGCGTGGCGAGATTCATGCCGGTGCCCAGCGCGACGGCAAATGCGTCCATCGCCAGCGCCACGGCGATGCCAAGCAGGGTCAGAGCGTCCATGCGCGGGTTGTAGCGGCAGACGGTAAAGCTGTCAACCTTTTTGCACATTGCTCGTTTATTCTGTTGATGTCGGTCACAGTTTGAATTTTGTCGGATGGTTGACGTACAATCAAAACGATTTACTACCGCAGAGATCGCAGAGAAACCCTCGAGATCGGTTTCTCTCTGCGCCTTCGGCGTCCTCTGCGGTGAGAGCTTGCTTGCGAGGAGTCCAGATCGACGATGACAAGATGCATAAGCGTATTGACCGCCCTGTTGTTGCTGACCGCTGCCGGTCCGGCGGCGGCCTTTACCGCCGATGGCTGCGGTGCCGGCAGTTGTGCCAGTTGCCACAGCCTCGATCCGAAAGAGGCCGGCACGATCCTGGGTGGCCTGGTCGACAAGGTCAACAAGGTGGAGATGGCCGAGGTGCCGGGGATGTGGCTGGTGGAGGTCGAGAAGGGGCCGAACAAGCTGCCGGTCTACATCGATTTTTCCAAAAAATATGTACTCTCCGGCAGTGTCATTCGTCTGGCCGACAAGGGAGATGTCACCCAGGAACGCTTTGCGCGGATGAACAAGATCGATCTGAAGCGCATCCCGCTCGACGACGCCCTGCTGCTGGGGCGCAAGGACGCGAAGCTCAAGGTGGTGGTCTTCACCGATCCGGAGTGTCCCTTCTGCAAGAAACTGCATGACGAACTCAAGGTGGTGGTCCGGCGCGATCCGGAGATTGCCTTCCTGATCAAGCTCTATCCGCTGAAGATGCATCCGAATGCCTACGACAAGGCGAAAAGCATCGTCTGCGCCCGCTCCCTGGAACTCCTTGAGCTGAGCTTTGCCGGCAAACCGTTGCCGGCGGCGAAGTGTACGACCAAGGCCGTCGATCAGACCCTGACCCTGGCGCCGGAACTCGGCATCCAGTCGACGCCCACGCTGGTGCTGCCGAATGGCCTGGTCATGCCCGGATACAAGACGGCTGACGAACTGATCAAGCGCATCCGCGAGGAAACCGGCGCTGCCCGCGGTTGATTGCACTGCTGCCCCTTGCCTTTGCCGGTCCGATCTGCTAAATATTCTCGTTCTCGAAAGAAACCAGGAGGGCTTTGGTATGGGTTTGATGGCTGGCAAGCGCGGCATTATCTTCGGTGTCGCCAACGACATGAGCATCGCCTGGGGGATTGCCCAGCAGCTGCACGCGGCTGGGGCGACCCTGGCGTTTACCTATCTGAACGAGTCGCTGGAGAAGCGGGTGCGGCCTCTGGCCGAATCGCTGCAGTCGCCGCTGATCCTGCAGTGCGACGTTGCCAGCGACGAGCAGATCGCGCGAACCTTCGCCGAGGTGCAGAAGGCGTGGGGGACGATCGACTTCGTGGTCCATTCGGTGGCTTTCGCCAACCGCGAGGATCTCAAGCAGCCGTTCACGCAGACCAGCCGCGAAGGGTTCATGCTGGCCATGGACATCAGCGCCTATTCGCTGGTTGCCGTGACCCGCTATGCGCTGCCGCTGATGAACGAGGGTGGCAGCATCCTCACCATGAGCTATCTCGGTGCCGTGCGCGCCATTCCCGGCTACAACGTCATGGGGGTGGCCAAGGCGGCCCTGGAGGCTTCGGTGCGCTATCTGGCCGCCGAACTCGGCGAGAAGAAGATCCGCGTCAACGCCGTCTCCGCCGGTCCGATCCGCACCCTGGCGGCTTCGGCGGTCGGCGACTTCAAGAGCAAGATCAAGCTGATGGACGATTTCGCCCCGCTGCGCCGCACCGTGACCCAGGAAGAGGTCGGCAAGTCGGCGCTCTACTTCCTCTCCGACCTGGCCTCCGGCGTCACCGGTGAAATCCACTACGTCGACGGCGGCTTCAATATCACGGTCAGCGCCTGATTTGATGTCCCCGTTTCAACAGTCAGTCACCCAAAGGGCTCCCGCACAACGGGAGCCCTTTGCTTTGACTTTGTTTTTGACTTTCACTCAGCACCCGGCACTCAGCACTCAATACTGATCCCATGTTGCACGGCAACCTCTCCGGACTCCGCTCCGGGCAGACCAAAGCGCTCGAACGGCTGACCCGCCGCCGTGTCCCCCCGGAATTGATCGTCACCCCGGAACTGGCCCGGGAACTGACCGAACTGTCGCGGGACCTGCGCCGTCAGCTCGGACTGGTTCTTGACCGACAGGGGACGGTCCTGCACGTGGTGGTCGGCGACGACCGCGAAATCGTGCTCCCCGACCTCACCGACCACGCTCTCGGCCGTAGCGGGTTGCGCGGGCTGCGCTGCCTGCATACCCATCTCAAGGGGGAACCGCTCTCCCAGGACGACCTGAACGACCTGGCGCTGCTGCGTCTCGACCTGATGGCAGCAATCGCCGTCGGCACCGACGGCCTCCCCGGAGCGGTCCACTACGCCCACCTGGTTCCCCCCGGACCCGACGGCCGGGTGGTCGAGACCCAGAAAGCCGCGTCGGTGCATGTGCTCGCGCTCGACTTTGCGGATTTCATCCAGGCCCTCGACGCGGAGCTGGAACGCACCCGCGCGGCGACCGTCGATCTCAGCGATCGACGCGAAAAGGCGATCCTGGTTTCGGTAACCCAGGCTCCGCGCCAGGAGGCCGACGACGCTCTCGACGAACTGAACGAACTGGCCCGGACTGCCGACGTGGTGGTCCTCGACCGGGTCATGCAGCGCCCCCGCCAGCTCAACCCGCGCACCCTGATGGGGGAGGGGAAGCTCAAGGAGGTGGTGATCCGGGCCCTGCAGCAGGGGGCGACCCTGCTGGTTTTCGACCAGGACCTGACCCCCGCCCAGGTGCGGGCCATCACCGCGATCACCGAGATCAAGGTCATCGACCGCAGCCAGCTGATCCTCGACATCTTCGCCCGCCGTGCCCATACCCTCGACGGCAAAGTGCAGGTCGAGCTGGCCCAACTGCGCTACATCCTGCCGCGCCTGACCGGCAAGGGGACCGCCATGTCGCGGCTGATGGGCGGCATCGGCGGCCGCGGCCCCGGCGAGACCAAGCTGGAGATCGATCGCCGGCGCATCCACGACCGCATCGCCCGCCTGGAGAAACAGTTGGACGATCTCGGTCGTCAGCGCCGTCAGCGCCGCCGCAAACGGGTCGACGCCGGCGTGCCGATCGTCTCCATCGTCGGTTATACCAATGCCGGCAAGTCGACCCTGCTCAATGCCCTGACCCAGAGCGAGGTTTTCACCGAAGACCTGCTTTTCGCCACGCTTGACACAGCCACCCGTCGGCTGCGCTTCCCCCGCGAGCGCGAGGTCATCATCACCGACACGGTCGGGTTCATCCGGCAGCTGCCGAAAAGCCTGATGGGGGCGTTCAAGGCCACCCTCGAGGAGTTGGAGGACGCCCATCTGCTGTTGCATGTGGTGGATATCGCCAACCCGCGCTGCGAGGAGCAGATCCGGGCCGTCGAACGCATTCTCCGCGATCTGGAGCTTCACGAAATCCCCCGCCTGCTGGTCTTCAACAAGACCGATCTGGTTGCCGTGGAAATTGTTGCCGCCCTCTGCCGGCGCCATGAAGCGCTGCCGGTCAGCGCCCGCGATCGCTCCAGCTTCGAGCCGCTGCTCCGGGAGTTGGAAGAGCGGTTCTGGGGGAATGACGAGCTGTCGCGGGGCGAGCCGGTTTGACTTCTCCGCCAAAAGCAAGGTAACATTACCCCGTTTATTCCTTTGCGGAGGGTGCCCGTTTTGATGCGTTCGGTCTGGCCATTGTGTCTGTTTCTGTTGTTGCTGGCCGGTTGCGCCGCCGAAGTCCGCACTTCCCCCGAGGTCCAACTCCGTCTTTCCCCGCAGGCCTCCCGCAATATCACTCCGGCTGAACTCGGTATCCCTTCACCGACGCTCTATCCGCAGGCTCCTTCGGCGGGCTCCTTCACTCCGGCAGACGCCGCGGTTGGAAACCCCGCTGCGGCAGGTGTCGCAGCCGAGGACCAGGAGACGGACGATGCGGCGATCGCGGCAGTCGTGGACGGCGACGACGAAGAGACGCTGGATCCGGAAACGCTCGAAGACACCGCCGCCCTGCAGGCTGCCGACGCCGCTCCACCCGAAGAAGAGGGCGAAACTGTTTTCATCGATGAGAAGACCTTTGACTTCCCGGTGGTCGACAATGAAAAGGTCCGCTATTTCGTCGACTATTTCAGCGGCCCGATCCAAAAGCACGTGCGCAACTGGTTGGAGCGCTCCACCGCTTACCTGCCGATGATGCAGGAGATCTTTGCCGAGCAGGGGCTGCCGCGCGACCTGGTCTATCTGGCGATGATCGAATCCGGTTTCAACAACAAGGCCTATAGCCGGGCCCGGGCTTCCGGCCCCTGGCAGTTCATTGAAGGGACCGGTCGCGTTTACGGGCTCTCCAACGACTGGTGGCGCGACGAGCGTCGCGACCCGGAGAAGGCGCCCCGTGCCGCCGCCCGCCATCTGTCCGATCTCTACCGGATGTTCGACGGCGACTGGTACCTGGCCCTGGCCGCCTACAATGCCGGCGCCGGCAAGATCAAGAAGGCGATCGAACGGTACGGCACCCGTGACTTCTGGCAGCTGACCCACGGCTCCTACCTGCGGAAAGAGACCAAGGAATACGTGCCGAAGATGCTGGCCGGCCTGATGATCGCCAAGCATCCGGAGTACTACGGGTTCACCGAACTCAATTACCAGGAGCCGCTTGCTTACGAGCAGGTGGAGATCCCTTCGGTTACCGATGTCGAAGTGATCGCCAGACTGACCGAGAGCGACTACGAAACGATCAAGAAGCTCAATCCCGAACTCAAGCGCTGGAGCACACCGCCGGGCGCGGAAAGCTATCAGGTCCGTCTGCCGGTCGGCAGCGGCGTGCTGTTCGCCGAGCGTTATGCCCAACTGCCGGAGAACCAGCGCGCCAATTTCGTCTATTACAAGGTCAAAAAAGGCGACACGCCGAACGTGCTGGCACGTCGCTACAATGTGCGGTCCGACGATATCCTGCGTTTTAACAACCTGCGCAGTTCCAAATCCCTGCGCGTCGGCCAGAACCTGCTGATCCCGCTCAATCCCGAAGCCGGCAAGATGTCGCTGGCCGAGCTGCGCGAATCGCTGCGTGACGATGCGCCGGCGGCGAAATCCGGCAAGGGCGGCACGAAAAGTTACACGGTGCGCTCCGGCGACAGCCTCTGGAAGATCGCCAAACGTTTCAACGTTTCGGAAAAGCAGCTGCGTTCCTGGAACGGCCTTGGCGGCAAGAATAGTCTGAAAGTCGGCCAGGCCCTGGTGGTCGCTGCCGCTTCCGGCAAGGGGAAACCCGCCGCAGTGGCCAGGAATACCAGCCCGGCCGCGCCAAAGGCCGCCAAGGCGGATCTGAAGAAAATTGTCTATCAGGTTCGTTCCGGCGATTCGCTGTGGACCATCAGCCGGCAATTCGATGTCGATGCCCATCAGATCCGCAACTGGAACAAGCTGTCGAAAAACACGATTCTGCGTCCCGGCCAGCGCCTGACCCTGCTGGTCAAGAGCACCCCCCGTGGCTGAGCCTCAGCGGGCTCTTTTCCTCCACACCCTTCCCGAGACTCTCCCGACCGCCGTTTCGCGTGTCTACGCCGGAGCGGAATTCTGCCCGTGGCGGCTGCCGGCCACCGCCGATCTGCATGCGACCCTGCACTGGGCCCATGAGAGGGGTTGTGCTTTCACCCTGGTGACGCCGGTGCTGATCGAGCCGTTGCGGGAAGGACTGCGGGCATCCCTGGCGGTTCTGCTGCCGGCGCTGACGGCCAACGATGAGGTCGTCATCTCCGACTGGGGAGCGCTTGACCTGGTCAGGAGCCTCTGTCCGGAGGCAACGGTCGTGCTTGGCCGGGTCCTGTCCGGGCAGAAGCGCGATGCGCGCACTGTCGCGCTCGACCTGAGCGAAGCTCAACGGGCGCACTTCCGGCAAGGGAGCTGGTACTCCGCGCCGGCGGTCGAACTGCTCCTGGAACTGGGTATCCGCCGGATCGAACTCGACAATCTGCCGCAGGGGGTTGCCGCCCTGCCGCACCCTCTGCGTGGCACGCTGCATGTGCCGTATGCCATGGTCGCCTCGAGCCGCAACTGCCCGTTCCGCCGTCCCGGCAGTGCCGAACCGTGTCCTCGGCCATGCGGCGAGGTCTTTACCCTCACCGCCGCCGAAAGTCCCGAACCTCTCCTGCAGGGCGGCAACACCCAATTCCTGCGTATTGACTGTCTCCCGGACGACCCTTTGTCGCTCGGCATCGACCGGATCGTTGAGCATTCTCAACTCCCCTGCTGACCCATCCGGCGCTTTTGACATTTTTCGGGCGGATTGCTACACTGCCCGACCATCCCCCCGAAAGGATTCCTGAAACAATGTTGAGCCTGCTGATCTCCCTGGCGGCTGGAACGGTCGCGACCGTGCTGCTGCTGCTCACCCCCCTGCATTATGCTTTCGCCATTATCCTCGGCGCGCTGGTTTTTGCCGGCGTTTATGTGATCGTACTGCGTCAGGTCATGCTCAAGATCAATACTGCCGTCGAGGTCGCCCAGAAGGACCTGGCGGCCAATCGCATCGAGAAGGCGATCCGGGTGATCGAGGACGTACAGAAGAAGTTCGGGCCATGGCAGTTCTATGTGAAACAGCAGATGAACTCGCAGATCGGCTCGATCTATTACCTCAAGCGTGAATTCAGCAAAGCCTTCGAATATCTGGACGAGGGATTCGCCCGGCACTGGGTCGGCATGGCCATGCTGGCGATCTGCTACATGAAGCGCACCCAGAACGGCAAGATGGCCGACACCTTCGAAAAAGCGGTGACGGTCACCCGCAAGGAACCGCTGCTCTGGAGCCTCTATGCCTTCTGCCTGGAAAAGGTCGGCGAGCGCGACAAGGCGATCAAGGTCATGGAACGCGGGCTGAAGAAACTCAAGGGTGACGAGCGGATGGAGGAAAATCTCAAACTGCTCCAGGACGGCAAGAAGATGAAGATGCAGCCCTACGGCGACCTTTGGTTCCAGTTCCACCTGGAGAAGACCGGTACCCTGATGCGCCTGCACACCAAGGCGATCCAGGGGCGCCGCAAGATGGTGCGCCGCTGATCGTGAACCGCGACCGGCAGGACAGGAACAGCATCAACCACAGCCCCTTCAAGTCCCTGAAGGGGCTGTCGGTTTCCGGGGACACCGGGAAAAAGGCGGCGAAACCGGCAGCGCCAGTCACTCCCGCTGTTGCCGAAGAAGCGGAAGAACAAGACCTTTTTGCCAGGGAGATGGCCTGGTTGAACGTCCGGCCGGTTGCCGACGGGAGCAATAATCCGCCCGCCGGTTCTCCGCCGACTCCCCCCGTACCGGCCGAACCTTTGGTGAATGGCGAAGTTGATGAATTCCTCGCGGCGGTGGGAACCCTCGACAAGAACTTCCGCGACGAGTTCCCGGACAGGCCGGAGCCCTCTCGTGCCCGACCCCGGCGAATGAAGCAGGTGGAGCGTGGCGAGCTCAGGCCCTCCGGTGAACTCGATCTGCATGGGCTGACCCGCGACGAGGCGCTGGCCAGGACTCGCGCCTTTCTTGCCCAGGCCGTTCGTCAGCGTTGGCCGGTGGTGGTGATCGTCACCGGCAAGGGCCTGCACTCGCCCGAAGGGCCGGTGCTGCGTCGGGCCGTGGAACAGCTGCTCGGCCAGTCCGGTGACCTGGTATTGGAGTGGGGGGAGGCGCCGCGCCGCTTCGGCGGGGCAGGGGCGTTGCTGGTATTTGTGCGAACCGGCGGCCCCCGCGGATAAGTCTTTGGTATCCATCGTAAAGCTGTTGAAATAACTTGACCAGCCAGAATTGCCAAGCATAATGATGCGACACTTGTTTTCGCGTACCGTCTTCAATTCACCCGCAGGGATCACGTCAATGGCACTTTCTCGATGGTTCACCGGTTGTCCTGCTGTCAGCGCGGCGGTTATTGGCCTTTTGCTGCTGCTGCAGGGATGTGCGCTTTTCCCCACCGTCGAGCCGACTGCGGTGCTGGCTGCCGTGCCGGTGTCCGACGCGGCCTCATCACCCCTGGTTGCCTGGGCTTCCATGCAATCGCCCGATCGGTATGCCGACGCCATCCTTGACGACCCCGCCTTCGGGGAAAACGTTTCGGTCCGGATCGACAGCTATTACCTGTCCGCCCTTGGTCAGTCGTGCCGCCGCGTGCGCGTCAGCGTAGTCGTCAACGGTCCTCCGGCGGAAACGGTTGCCGTCTGCCGGAATGATGATGGCAACTGGTTTTTGGCGCCGCGCATCTGGAAAGGTGCTCTTGCGGGCAACCACCGATGACGGTTCTTCGCGATGGACTGAAAACCCAGGTCAGGGTCGTCAGGGCCCTGATGCTGCGTGAAACGAAAACGCTCTTCGGCAAACACAAGCTCGGTTACGTCTGGGCGTTCATCCAGGCCGCGTTTCTGATCCTTATCTTCTGGGCGCTTCGTTCCAGAGGGAATATGCACCCTCCCTTCGGGATCTCCTCCGCGGTTTTCCTGCTCGGTGGCTTTATCCCCTGGTTCTTCTTCTCCGAAGCCGTTAACCGTTCGATAAACGCCATTGGCGGGAACATGGCTCTGCTCGCCTATCCCCAGGTCTTTCCCCTCGACCTGATTATTGCAAGGACCCTGCTGGTCGGGGCCACCTACTTCTGCGTCATGGTCCTCTTCCTGGCGCTGTTGGGTCTCTACGGCTACCCGGTCACTCTGGATCAACCAGCCATGGTCCTGCTGTCGCTGGCGTTGACGCTGGCCCTCAGCTTCGGCGTCGGATCGATCTGCTCGGCGCTGAACGTGATGCAGCCGACTACGGCTCGCATCGTGCCGATGCTGTTGCGCATCATGTTCTTTACGTCCGGGCTGTTTTTTTCTTTGAGCGAACTGCCGCTCTCCTTGCAGGAGATTCTCTACTACAATCCGCTGTCGCATGTGATTGAACTGCTGCGCAACGGTTTTGCGAGCAGCTATCCCCGCAGCTTCGTCTCGCTCCCGTACGTCACGGGGTTTGCACTGGTGACCTTGGCGCTTGGTCTGCTGCTCGAACGCTACTCCCGGCAGTTCATTGACAGAGAGTCATGATCGAACTGCGCGAGTTGTGCAAGAACTACCGCACCAACAAGGGAACCAAGGTGGTGCTCGATCATGTCAACGCGGTTTTCCCGCGGGGGCAGAATATCGGTGTGCTGGGGAGGAACGGCGCCGGGAAATCGACTCTTCTACGGTTGATCGGGGGGGCTGAACTGCCGACCTCCGGGCAGATTCTCCGGCGCGCCTCGATTTCCTGGCCGATCGGCTTCAGCGGCGGGTTTCACGGCAGTCTTACCGGCCGCGAGAATCTGCGTTTCATTGCGAGGATCTATGCCGCCGACATTCCGAAGGTAACGGCCTTTGTCGAGGAATTCACCGAGTTGGGCGAATACATGGATATGCCCGTCAATACCTATTCCTCCGGAATGAAGGCGAAACTGGCCTTCGGCTTGAGCATGGCCATCGATTTCGATTACTACCTGATCGATGAAGTCACCGCGGTCGGTGACGAGGGTTTCAAAGCCAAAAGCAAGGCCGAGTTCGCCCGGCGCAGGGATCATTCGACACTCATTGTCGTCTCACACAGCGTTGCAACGATTCGAGAGTATTGCAGCATCGCCGCGGTCCTGGACAAAGGGAAACTGTTCATGCACGATGACATCAATTCAGCCATCGCTCATTATCACGACATCAACAGGACAGATACAAGGCAATGAAATATCTAAACTCCCTGCGTTATCGACTGTTGCTTTTCATCGGGATACCGACCGCCCTGGCCGCGTTTTATTACGGGGTCTGGGCTTCCGACATGTACATCTCGGAAGCGCATTTTTCGGTGCGCAGTCCCGAGGGGAGCAACGGCTCGGAACTGCTGTCCTTTTTCGGACAGGCCGCCGGGTCGACCGTTACCGATGCGCATGTCGTCCAGGATTTCATCCGTTCGGCGGATATGCTCCAGTCCCTTGAAAAGCGTTTCGGCCTGCGCAGCCACTACCAGGACCCCGCCGCGGACTTCATCTCCAGGCTGGCCGATGATGCCACCGCCGAGGATGTGCTCGAGTACTACCGCAGCGTGATGGGTGTAAGCTTCGATCCGACGTCCGGAATCCTTTCCGTCAGGGTCCGAGCCTATTCCCCGGAAATGGCCAGAGATGTGACCAAGGCCATCCTGGATGAAAGCGAGCAACTGGTGAACCGCCTGCGTGACCGGGCCCTGCAGGACAGCCTGGCCCTGGCGCGCAGTGAACTGACTGTCGCCGAGCAGCGCATCGTCGCTGCCCGCGAATCACTCAAGCAACTGCGGCGCAAGACCGACATTCTCAGCCCGGAAGCGACAGCCGGCTCGGTGCAGAGCCTGGTGACGGGGTTGGAAGCCGAGGTGGCCAAGGTTCGCGCCCAACTGGCCGAAGCCCGCTCCTACATGCGGGAAGACAGTGCCCAGGTGGTCTCGCTCAAGGCCCGCCTCACCGCGCTCGAGCGACAGGTCGCCGCGGAACGGGGGCGGCTGACCGGCAGCGGCGGTCGTGGTCTGAACGAAGTTGTCGGTGACTTCGAGCGTCGAACGCTGGAGTACGAGTTCGCACAGAAGCAGTACGTCTCCGCACTGACCTCGCTGGAGACTGCACGTATCCGGGCCGAGAGCAAAAGCCGCTACCTGGTTACCTTTGCCTCGCCGACCCTGGCCGAGGACTCCCTTTATCCCCGGCGCCTGCTCTATACCGCTCTGGCCTTTGCCTTGTTCTCTCTTCTTTACGGCATTACCGCCCTGGTGATTGCCGCCATCCGTGAACACGTGGGGTATTGACATGCGCCTGCTCCTGCTCATCCCGGTCCTCCTCGGTTTTGCCGCGACCGCTCTGTGCGCCGTTCCCGCAGCATCCGGCGCCTCCCCGTCCCCCCGGCCGGCCCTGACCATCGACGTGCCCGCGCCCTTCGGCGCCGAACTGTTCCAAGGGAACTTTGCCAAGGGGGTGTTCGACGAACTGAACCCGGAATACGTGATCATGCCCGGCGACCGGGTTGCCGTGCGTGTCTGGGGAGCCCGAACGTTCGACGGTGTCTTCGAGGTTGATGCCCAGGGAATAATGTTCCTGCCGGAGATCGGTCCGGTGCAGGTGGGCGGAGCCAAACATTCTCAACTCACCGATGTGGTCAGAAAAAAGATTGGATCGGTCTATATCAGCAACGTCGAGGTCTACACCAACCTGATCAGCACCCAACCCGTCGCCGTCTACGTGACCGGCTTCGTCCCGAAGCCGGGCCGCTACGCCGGCGGACCGACGGAGTCGGTGCTCTACTACCTCGACATGGCCGGCGGCATCGATGCCGAGCGTGGCAGCTACCGGGATATCCGCATCATGCGCGATGGCAAGCTGCTGGCGCAGATCGACCTGTACCCGTTTATCCTGCAGGGGAAGATTGCCCGACCCCGGCTGGAAGAAGGCGACGTGATCCTGGTCGGGGAGCGCGGCCTCGGCGTCGTCACGGAGGGGAACGTGCGGCACAATGCCCGGTTTGAATTCCTGGCCGGGAATCTGGTGACGGGGCAGCAACTGGTCGAGCTCACCTCTCCGGAACAGAAAGTCTCGCATGTCAGTGTCGTCGGTTCACGACACGGGGCGCCCTACAACATCTACCTGCCGGTTGCCGATTTCCAGCAGATCGCGCTGCAGGATGGCGATATTGTCCATTTCCATGCCGATACCCCCGGAGATACCATGATGATCAGCGCCACGGGCGCCATCATCGGGGCATCCCGATACCCGGTAAAGAAGGACACCCGCCTCAAGTCCCTGCTTTCCTTCATCCCGGTGGAGCCGGAACTTGCCAACCTGGAGGGGATCCACATCAAGCGGCGCAGCGTCGCCGAGCGGCAGAGGAAGTCTCTCGACGAAGCGTTGCGGCGGTTGGAATACAGTTCCCTCACGGCGACCTCCCAAAGTGTCGACGAGGCGAATATCCGTGTCCGCGAAGCCGAACTGATCAGCCAGTTCGTCGCCAAGGCGCGGGAAGCGCAGCCCGACGGCACGCTGGTGGTCGGCCAGGGGGCCAAATTGAACGACCTCTACCTCGAAGATGGCGACATCATCGTCATTCCGGCGAAAAGCGATGTGGTCATGATCAGCGGCGAAGTGCTGATGCCGCAGGCCATTGTCTTCCGGCCGGGGCAGGAGGCCGCCGACTACGTGGCCGGCGCCGGTGGCTTCTCCGATCGGGCCGACAAGGGGAGTCTGCTGGTCGTCAAGCCCAACGGCGAAGTCCTGCCGGCGGACGACACCCGCATCGCCGCCGGCGACCAGTTGCTGGTCATGCCGCGATTCGATACGAAAAACCTGCAGCTGCTCAAGGATATCTCGCAGATCCTCTACCAGATTGCGATTGCGACCAAAGTGGTCATCGATCTGTAGACTTTGGAAAATTTTCTGACCCCTTGTTTTTGTGAGGTTTTTCTTGGACAGTTTGTGTTATAAGTAAAAAACAGCGTCTCCGATAAGAGCAAAGCCGGCGCAAGCCGGTGGCGCAAAGCCTTGGACCCGCCTTCGCCTTATGGCTGCGGCGGGTTGCCAGGTTGCCGAAGAGAGCGCATTCAGGTTGCCGTGTGCAAGGCTTGATCGCCCGTCTTCAGCCAGTGAGGTGCTGAGGCGGGTTTTTGTTTTTCTGCTGGATAAAGGTGCTGTCGAAACACTCACGGGTCGATTGGTCAACACGAAAGGGGCTGAAGTATGAAACGGGTGCGTTATCTGCTGATGATGGGAGTCTGGGTGCTGATGGCGATGGGGTTGGCGACGACTACCTTTGCCGCCACGCTCAACGGCACGGTCACCAACTCCTCGGGTCAGGCCGGGCGGGTCTACCTGCGGGTCTTCTGGGCCGGCGACGTCCCCGCCCCGGGGCACTGGGGGCGCAGCATCATGAACGGCGTGACGTCCTATTCGATCCGCGGTGTTCCGGCGGGCAACTATGTCGTCGCCGGCTTCGTCGACAAGAATGGCGACGGCATTCCGAACATCTCCGAGGGGGTCGGGGTTTCCGCGTCGTTTGCCCTCGCCAACGACGGCACCGTGACACCTGCCGGTTCATCCGACCTCACCCTTTACCCTCAGAACCCGCCTGCTGTCGTTCCGCAAACCCCTGCCTTCCCGGGCGCCATGCCGTTGGATGGCGGTGCGCTCCTGATGTGGGAATCCCCTCTGGGCGGCCCGTACGGCATCTTTGTCATGGCAGACAGTTACAAGGTCGAATGGAGTGCCAACGATTTCGCGACGGTGCTGGGTTCCAAAACGGTGACGGCAGGCAACGGCAAGGACTATGGCGTCTTCTTCGTGCCGAATCTTGATAATGGAACAACCTATTCCTTCAAGGTTACATCGATTGTCGGTGCCAGTGAGTCGGTGCCTGCGGAGATCACGGCAACGCCCCACGCGCCGATGGGCGGTCTGACCATCTCCGGGACGGTCAATCTCGATGCCGCCCTCGATGCCGTCGGGCATCCCTTTGTCGTCGTTGCCGAAGGGGTCGCCGGACAGTCCTTCTTCATGCAGGTCATCTCCTCGATTACCAATGGCGCAGCGTTCAGCGTGCCGGATGTTGACCCGGGCCTTTATCATCTCTGGGCCTTCGTCGACATGAACGGCGACAACCAGCCGAGCGCGGGGGACTATTGGACAACCGTGAATCCCGAGATGACCGTCGTCGGCACGAACATCACCGGGCAGACTCTGACCATCGAAAAGCCAAACGGGATTGCCGCGATTGAAACCGATCATGTCTTCGGTGAAATCAACCAGGGCTACGGTGTGGCCGGTTACGTTGAAAGCGGCGCCAAACGTCCGGTCAACGCGTACATAACCGGCCCGGCCTTCTCCGAAGGGGTCGATATGGCCTGGACCGGCGACGATGCCTACTACTGGCAATGGACCGGGACCCGCCCGCAGTTGACCGATGTATACAGCTTCCTGGTTTACTACTCCGACGGGAGCAGCGAAACCGTCACCGCCAGCCCCACGGCCGTCTACGACGCACCGGTGGCGAACAGCATCACCCCCAGCGGCACGATTACCGCGATGCCCGCCAACATCACGTGGACGCCAAGCGCGACAGCTCCGGCGGGTTGGCTGGCCGATGTCAACATCACAGGGGTTGACAACGGTTTCTGGTGGGAGCCGGACACGGATTTCCCCCCGGACACAACTTCAATTCCTTATGAAGGTCCCGCATTGACACCTGGCAACTACCGGATCACGGTTCAGTTGTGTGAGGACTGGAGCTGGAACTGCGTTTCCCGCTCACAGAATTTTGCGATCATTACCGGGACCTGCGCCACGCCGAAGAGCCTGACGGTTCCCCCGGCTGACCCTGACGGATCCTATATGGTCAGTTGGCAGTCATCCGCCACACCTGGGGTCATCTATGTCCTGGAAGAGGCCACCGATCCGCTCTTCACCACGGAGCTGCGCACCATCCCCAGCGGCACGGGCTTGAGCCAGGCGATCAGCGGGCGCACCTATGGAAAAACCTACTACTATCGGGTCAAGGCCACCAAGGATGGTTATGCCGACAGCGGCTACCGGACCGGGGTCGTCGGCTGCGCCTATCCCGGCACGACGATCGTCGGGAGTCCGGCGAGCATTGTGGTGCCACCTGCAGATAGCGACGGTACCTACGACGTGAAATGGACGGCCTCGGCAACCCAGGGGGCGACCTACGTCCTGGAGGAGGCAAGCAACCCGGCGTTCACCTTGAACCTGCGGGTTGTCTACAGCGGGCCCGGTCTGAAAAAATCGTTCACCGCCCGCCCCGCGAGCAAAACCTATTACTACCGGGTCAAGGCGATCGTAGCCGGGGCCATGGACAGTGCCTGGCGGACCAACATGTACGGGTGTGCCGTCCCGGGAACCGAGCTGACCGGCGCGCCGGCCGGCATCACGGTGCCGACCGCCGACCCCGATGGTGGCTACACGGTGGAGTGGCTGGCCTCGGCAACGCCGAATGTGACCTACGTGTTGGAGGAGGCCCTTGATCCGGCGTTCATCAACGGGGTGCGCACCGCCTACGTCGGCACCGGCCTGAGTACGCCGATCAGCGGCCGGCGCGAGAACAAAACCTACTACTACCGGGTCAAGGCGATCCTGGGAGCGGGTACCATGGACAGCGTTTACACCGTGCCGATCAATGGCTGTGCCATCCCGGGAACCTATGCGGTCAGTAGGCCGGTGGAGATCCTGGTGCCGACCGTATCGGCCGACGGCACACTCGAGGTGAGCTGGACGGCTTCGGCCACGGCGAATGTGACCTACTTCCTGCAGGAAGCGACCAACCCGGCCTTCACGGCGGGGCTGCGCACGGCGTATTACGGGCCTGATCTGAGCACACTGATCACCGGGCGCAAGGTGGGCAAGACCTATTACTACCGGGTGCAGGCAGTCAGGGCAGGACGGACCGACAGTCTCATGCGCAAGGGTTTGAACGGGTGCCTCGTGGGCGGCCCGATGTAAGCCATCCCTGCAGTAATGTAACAAAAGCTTCAGGATATCGGTGATAATGCCAGGCCCCGCAGGCTCTTCAGAGCCCGCGGGGCCTGCTTTTTTGAGAAGCCATCCGGTTTTGCGGGAGCCCTGAGTCCGTGGCCGACCCGTTCCAGTTATGTGGCAGAATCCATTGAGCAAAATTTCTTCGCACGATCGACACCAGCGGCCGGCTATGGTATTTATTGTTATTCTCATCCAGGGGTTGCGATCCGCACCGGGTGGGGAAGCAAGTCCCGTTGCCGGAATTCAATGTGGGGGAAACAGATCCCCGGAGTGGAAATGGATATGTTGATTGCAGCCGGCTGTCCTCGCAGCGGCTGGGAGATGACTTTACCCGTATTGGCACAGATCGGTTTTGAAGCCGACGGTATCGGCACGCGCTGGCTTGACCAGTTGTGCCAGTCGGCGGGCGTTGCCGATCCTCTCCAACTGCGGCAGCCGCTCGTCGTGGAGTTTCAAAGTGCAGAGCAGTTGTCCGCGCTCATGGCTTCCCGGCAAAACGGCCCGCTGTTTTGCGCCGACAGCCGTAATCTCTGGCTGCTGGATTTCTGGGCAGAAAGATTCCCGGAGGCGCAATTCCTGCTTTTCTATACCCGCCTGGAAACGGCCATCGCCTGCGCATTTCTCGCCGGGGTTGAGCCCCGGTCGTTTCTAAACGGCTGGCAAGCTGCCAACCAGCATCTGCTCGCGTTCAAGCGTCGCCATCGCCAGCGGGCATTCCTGCTGAATGCCGAGGCAGCGTGGCGGCATCCGCGGGCCTTGATCGAGTTGTGTCAGACGAATGGCCTCGTTGTGCAAACACCGCCATCCGTTTCTGCCGGTCCCCCGCCCGCACTTCCGGCGGAAGGCCTGCTCGCGGGATCGCTGCTGGCGACCGAACCGGATGCACGCTTTCTCCAGGCGGAACTGGAGGCCAGCGCCCACCCCTTGGGCGATACGGCCCCCTTGCCGTGGCTGCAGCCGGACGAGCTGTTCGTCGGCTACCTGCAGCGGCAGTCGGCCGAGCGTGAACAATCCGATCGACAGAAGAGGCTCCAGGGTGAAGTCGAGCGGTTGACCAGGGATTGCGAGGAGCAGAAAAAAACCGCGGACGATCGGCAGGCCCTGCTTCAAAAGCTGGAAAGAGAGCGAGCCGAACAGGTCAGGCAGGTCGCTGATCGCCAGGTGCAGTTGGAAAAGATTGAGCAGGCCCGGCAGGCCATGGAGGTCACGTACAAGGAAACCGGCCAGGAAAACGAACTGCTCTTTTTGCAGCTGCATCAGGTCCAGGAGGAACTCGAAGCGGTGCTGCTGCAGAAACAGCAGCTCGAACAGGCCTATCAACACGCGGAAAGATCGCTGCAGGAATTGAAGCAGGGTCAGGAGCGACAGGAAGACGAAGGCCCGACAACGGCGAAGCCGGGGAAAATAACCGCGTTGACCCGTACGCTGGCAAGACCTTTCAAACCCAAAGAAAAGGATCGGCTGAAAGAACAGGTCAAACTGCTGAAAAATTCCGGATTGTTCGATGAAGCATGGTATCTCGGGGAATATCCCGACGTGGCCAGTTCGGGTATGGACCCCGTCAGGCACTATCTGCGCTTCGGGGTTGCCGAGGGGCGGAACCCGTCGCCGCGCTTCGATACCCACTTCTATCTTCAGGCCTATCGGGACGTGTCGGACAAGGGGATCAATCCCTTGGTGCATTTCGTGCTTTACGGTAAAGCGGAAGGGCGGCGGGCGACAATTCGCGGTTGATGGAAATGCGATTTTCTCTCTACAGAGGGTGCAGATGCAGCGTGAAACAGCTGTGAACGGTAACCAGATGCAACAACATATAGATGTTTTGGTACATTTTGGCGCCGGGCGCTGCAGCGAGCTGGACAAGTATCTCGCCCTGCAGCCGGGGCGCCTGCTGTTGGTTGAAGCCGACCCACTGCTGGCTGAGATGCTCCATGCGCGGGCCGCGGCTTTTCCGCACGTGCAGGTATGCTGTGCGGCCGTGGCCGGGGTTGCGGGCCCGGGTCGCTTCTATCGGTACAATCTTCCGGATGCCGGCAGTTTGCACGCCGCGAGCGGTCTGCGGCAACTGTTCCCCGGGTTGAGGACGCTGGAGCAGTTTGATGTGGAGATGGTCAGGCCGGAATCGTTGCTGCACCCCCTGCGGCTGGCCGCGGAGCAGGACAATTTTCTGGTCATTGACCTGCCGGGCGAAGAGTTGCCCGTCCTGCAGGCTCTGCAGGACTCCCGACAGCTGCATCTGTTCCGCCAGCTTTATCTGAATTGCGGGCGCGAGCCCCTCTACGAAGGAAGCGTGGCGGCGCGGCAGATTCTCAACTGGCTTCAGGAGCAGGGCTTCGACCTTCTGGCTGTGAACGATCGGCAGGATCCCGATCGCCCCTGTTGGTCTTTGCAGCGCAACGGTTCTCGCCTGGAGGTCATTTCCCTGCGGACCCAGCTGGAAAGGCTCACACTGGAGCGCGATGAGCAGATGCAGCTGGCCAACGAACGTCAGGGACAGCTTGACGATGCGATGGTCCGGCAGGCCGATCTGGAGCAGCAGCTGGCCGGGTTGCAGGTGCAGATCGCGACGCTCGAGCAGACCAGGATCGACCTGGAACAGCTGGCCGGGGAACGGGCCGCGCAGATCGAACAGCTGGCGCAGGCCCATGACGCGCAGACACAGTTGGCCAGTGAGCGGCAGCAGCTGCTCGACGCGGCGATGATCCGACAGGCCGATCTGGAGCAGCAGCATGCCGGGCTGCAGGCGCAGGTGGCGACGCTCGAGCAGACCAGGATCGACCTGGAACAGCTGGCCGGGGAACGGGCCGCGCAGATCGAACAGCTGGCGCAGGCCCATGACGCGCAGACACAGTTGGCCAGTGAGCGGCAGCAGCTGCTCGACGCGGCGATGATCCGACAGGCCGATCTGGAGCAGCAGCATGCCGGGCTGCAGGCGCAGGTGGCGACGCTCGAGCAGACCAGGATCGACCTGGAACAGCTGGCCGGGGAACGGGCCGCGCAGATCGAACAGCTGGCGCAGGCCCATGACGCGCAGACACAGTTGGCCAGTGAGCGGCAGCAGCTGCTCGACGCGGCGATGATCCGACAGGCCGATCTGGAGCAGCAGCTTGCCGGGCTGCAGGCGCAGGTCGCGATGCTCGCGCAGACCAGGATCGACCTGGAACAGCTGGCCGGAGAGCGGGCCGCGCAGGTCGAGCAGTTGGCGCGGGACTGCACAGGGTTCAAGCAGGAACTCGTGGATGCACGACGTACGACCACGCTGAGTGTCAAATTGCAGACCCTTCGGGAAGCGGATTTGAAGGATCTGCAGCACCGTTACCAGGAATTGGTCACACGGCAGGAGAGCCAGCACCAACTGCTCATCGTTCTGTCCGACAGGCTCAGTGCAGCCTCCGGCTACCTGCACCAACTGGCCGATACGCCGGAACTGGAGCAGCTTCTGGCCAGGCAGCTCGAACCGGTCTCCGGAAATGTTTCAAGGCAGGCACGCCATGACATGAACAAGACCGGGACGGTAGAATAACCCGTGATGACCGACGACAAGTCGCCGCAACAGCACGCCGTGGAAAAACTGGCCAATGACATCGACGATGCATTGGAGCTGTTGTGCGAATACCGGGCGGCAAAAGAGCAGCCAAACGGCCTGGCGCAGAATCCGGCGAGTCTTCTGGAACTCTGTGTCGAGCTGTGCACCAACTATGAGTCTGTTCGGCCGGAACCGATCCGCACGGTTCATCATTTTGCCTGCACCGGCGGCACCTTGATCTGCAAGTGCCTTGCCGCCATGCCGAATACCCAGGTGCTCAGCGAAGTGGACCCGTTAAGCAGGATGCTGGTTCATGATGAGCCGAGATTTGCCCCGACCGACATGATCACCTTGATGCGGCAGAGTACCAGAGGGGTTTCGCAGGAACTGCTGGTCGAACTGTTCCTCGGCGACATTGAGAAAATCTACCGTGATGTCACCCGGACGGGGTTGCGGCTTGTCTTGCGGGATCATGCCCACGGCCATTATTGCGACGGCACGACGATCGCCGACCGGCCGAGCCTTCGCGAAGTCGTGGCCTCCCGATTCCCAGTGCTCTCGCTGGTTACGGTGAGGCATCCTCTGGACAGTTACCTGTCCATCAGAGCCAATGGATGGATTTCCTTCGCTCCCAGTACTTTCGATGAGTACTGCAGACGTTACCTGACTTTCATGAAAGCGAACGAGTCGCTACCCTGGTTCAAATACGAGGATTTTGTTCACTATCCGGCGAAACTGATGCAACGCATCTGCGATTGCCTGGAAATGGCGTTTAACGGGGACTTCACGGAGTTGTTTGACGTCATCAGCCTGACGGGCGACAGCGGGAGAAGCGGGAGCGTAATCGGCCCGAGACCTCGCCAGCCTGTTGACGAGTGCCTGCTGGAAGAAGCAGAGTCCTCCGAGCATTACGTCCGGCTGCTCGACCTCCTCGAATATCCGTTGCACACTCAGGTTGAAACCGGTTGAATGCCCGCATTCCCCGTGGATTATGCCGTCGCCCGTAATCCCGATGCTCTCCCGTGATGTCGGCGGGAACAGTCAAAAAAGCCTTGCAGCCGGCAAACGGAGAGCATGAGACGGTGCTCAAGGCTGTTGTCAGGAATGAACATGGACTACGCTAAAAAACTCATCGCCCTTGCCGGCTCGAAAGTCACGAGGCCGGAGGCCGCGCTGATCGTCGGAATGATCGAGCGAACGCTCGATGCGGGAGACGGACCTCGCGCGGAGCAGGGGATTTTCCAACTGGTCAAATCGGGCCGCTACAGCACGGCTTTCAATTCGCTGGCCCTGTATGTAAACCGCTGCTCACGGGAGCTTTCCGCCTGCGCCTCGGCAACGGACCGGGCATCGCTGGTGCGTTCGCTCTTGAACCTGCAGGGGAAACTGGCGATTGCCGCCGGATCTCTGCCGGCAGACGAACCGCCGGTGCCGGCGGAAGCTCCGACTGCGACCGAAGCCCGGCCCACCATTGATGAAGCGATCATCCGGGTTTATCAGCTCAAAGTCGGGCGTACGCCGGTTGCAGAAGAGATCGAGATCTGGAAGAACAACTTCAGGAATGGTCTGCCGTTTCACGAATTTTTCCTGCAGATGGCAGACGGCGAAGAAGGGCGGAAGCTAAAACAGAGCCGGGTTATTTTGCCCGGTGTCAGCGACGGGGAATTCGTGCAAACGGCTTTCGAACTGATCCTTGGTCGTGGGGCCGCGGCCTGGGAACTCGAAGCGTGGCGGATGAGGCTCGAACAGGACAAGACCACCCGTGCAGGGGTGCTGGCGGAACTGTTCGGTACCGCCAATAGCTTTTTCACTTCTCTTGCCAGCCAGCCGCAACATGACGGGTTGTCCTGCTGGATCATGGGGCGGGGGCACGTATCCGTTGCCGAATGGCAGGAAAAGGCACGGGAACTGCGCAGCGCCCAGCCGAAGCCGGCCGGGCCGGAGAACCGTTACGCAAACCGTTTCCATATCAAGAGTCAGCCGCGCGTGTTGGTTTCAGCCTTGGCCAGCATGTACCGCGGTGCCGAATTCATCGAGCAGTTCATGGACAACATCACGTCCCAGGATCGCTTCGATGACTATTGCGAACTGATCATCGTCGATGCCGACTCGCCGGAGAACGAGTACGAGACGATCAAGCGCTACCTGGCCGGCCACAAGAACATCAACTACATTCGCTGCAACTACCGCATCGGCATCTACGATGCCTGGAACGTGGCGGCAAAAGCCGCGCGCGGCGAATATCTGACCAATGCCAACATGGACGACCTGCGCCGCCACGATTCCTTCGAACTGCAGGCGGCGGTGCTGGACAACCTGCCATTTGTCGATGTCGTCTACCAGGATCTTTACTACACCTTCGATCCGCGGCTGACCTTTGCCGAGATTGCCGCCTTCGGCTTCCAGACCGCGCTGCCGGTCATCACCCCGCACAACCTGATCAAATTCAATTCGCCGCACAATGCACCGATGTGGCGCAAGCGCCTGCACGAGGAACTCGGCTACTTCGATGTCCATTACAAATCCGCCGGCGATTATGAATTCTGGATGCGCTGCCTGGCTGCCGGCAAAAAGTTCTACAAGATCAACGATGCGCATGTGGTCTACTATCAGAATCCCAAGGGGATTTCGACGCGGCCGGACACGCGCGGCGTTGCCGAGAGCATGGAGATCCACAAAACCTGGTGTCGTCAACTGATCCCTCGGGACGTGGTCATGCCGCACGACCAGTTTGTCGGCAAACTGGCGTCGGCTGGCTGTGGTTTTCTGGATGGGGTCACCCGCAATCGCTACGTGCTGGCGCAGCAGGCGCTGCGCAACGCGGCACGTTGCCGGAAGTTCCCGTCGGCGGAAGGGGGCAGTCATGATCAAGCTGCTTGTTGACGGGGTATTTTTCCAGCTGAACGACACCGGGATCGCGCGGGTGTGGCGCTCGGTGCTGGAGTTGCTGGCTGCCGATGGGCGCTTTCAGATCTATTTCCTTGATCGCGGCAGGGCACCGGCAATCGCCGGCATCGAGTACATTCCGTTCCCGAATTACCTGTGCATCCACTGCCCGGCCGATTCCCGACTGATCCAGGATATATGCGACAGCTACGGGATCGATGTCTTCACCTCCAGCTACTACACCACGCCAGTGAACACGCCGATGCTGCTGATGGTCTACGACATGATCCCCGAGCTGTTCGGGTTCGACCTGTCCCAGCGGATGTGGATGGAGAAGGCCGCGGCAATCTGCTATGCGCAGCGTTACCTGTGCATCTCGGAAAACACCCGTACCGATCTGCTGGCAATGTATCCGGAGATTCCATCGTCGCACGTGGCCATGGCCCACTGCGGCGTCGATACGGCGGTCTTCCACCAGCGGGCGGCCGCCGATGTTGAAGCGTTCCGCCGCCAGTATGGGCTCGACCGTCCCTACTTCCTGTTTGTCGGTTCGCGCGTGCAGCATCAGGGCTACAAGAACAGCGGCCTGTTTTTCGCAGCCCTGGCCCGCATGGGCGAAGCGCGGTTCGACGTGTTCTGTGTCGGCGGCGAGCGTGAAATCGAGCCGCATATCTTGGGCAGCCTGCCGCCCGGGGTGCGCTGCCAGCGGGTTGAATTGACCGACGATGAGCTTGCCCTGGCTTACGGTGGCGCCCTGGCACTGGTCTATCCGTCGCTTTATGAAGGCTT
Organism: Desulfuromonas sp.; assembly: GCA_012026975.1. Classification (GTDB taxonomy): domain Bacteria; phylum Desulfobacterota; class Desulfuromonadia; order Desulfuromonadales; family BM103; genus VAUL01. Next base: position 23,243 of record VEPG01000092.1, read on the forward strand.
CGGCATGCCGGTGATCGAAGCCATGGCCTCGGGCTGCCCGGTGATCACCACCCGGCATGGCTCCCTCGCCGAGGCCGCCGGCGATGCCGCGCTGCTGATTGGCGGCGATTCCGTCGATGAGATGTGCGCTGCACTGGTTCAGGTCCAGGAAGCCGGCATCCGCGATTCGCTGCGCCGGAAGGGGCTGGATCATGTCTGCCAATTCCGTTGGCGGGAGATGGCGAACGAATTGGCAAGTGGCCTCGAATTGCTGGTCCGGGAGTCTCGCGCCGGGGTTTATGACGGGTTTTTTGCGGAGTGGGAACGGTTGCGGCAGATACAGGCCAATGTTGACTGCGCGCAGTGACGAGGGAACGATGAAAGCATTGATCTGCGGCATCAACGGCCAGGATGGCAGTTATCTGGCGCGGCTGTTGCTGGACAAGGGCTATGAAGTCTGGGGCACGTCGCGCGACGTGCAGGCCAATGCCATGTTGAATCTTGCCGCGCTGGGCATTGCCGGCCGGGTCAATCTGGTCTCGATGGCACCTGGCGATTTCCGCAGCGTGTTCACGGCCATGGACCGCAGCGACCCGGACGAGGTCTACTACCTGTCCGGGCAGAGTTCCGTTGGCCTGTCGTTTGAACAGCCGGCCGAGACGCTCGAAAGCATTGTCAACGGTACATTGAACCTGTTGGAAGTGCTGCGGCTGCGGCGTCGGCCAACCCGGCTGTATCATGCCGGCTCGAGCGAATGCTTTGGCAACACCGACGGCCAGGCTGCCGATGAGCATACCCCCTTTCAGCCACGCAGCCCCTACGCAGTTGCCAAGGCGTCGGCGCACTGGCTGGTGGCGAACTACCGGGAGTCGTACGGGCTGTATGCCTGCACCGGTATTTTATTCAACCACGAATCACTTTTGCGGCCCAAGCGATACGTCACCCAGAAGATTGTCCAAAGTGCCCTGCGGATTGCCGCCGGCAGCGGTGAACGTCTGGTGTTGGGCCGCCTGGATATTCACCGCGACTGGGGCTGGGCGCCCGAGTATGTCGATGCGATGTGGCGGATGCTGCAGCAGGAGATGCCGCTGGACCTGGTGATTGCCACAGGGCAGTCTCACAGCCTGGAGGAATTCGTTGCCGCGGCCTTCAGTCTGCATGGCCTCGACTGGCGGATGCACGTCGATGTATCGCAGGAGTTTTATCGCCCAACGGATATTGCCTACAGCGGGGGCAATCCCGAACGCGCCCGGGAGGCCATCGGCTGGGTCGCCAAGACGACCATGCCACAAGTAGTAGAGATGATGAGTACACAGCAGATCATATAAAAATTTGCCCTGGGGATGGCTTTGCCTGAAGACTGGCATTTGATCAGCCCTAAAAGGAGAATGCGCGTTGGACTACTCAAAAATATTCAATAACCTGCCCGCTCCCGGGCAATTCCCCGCCTGCTTCGCCTTTTCGATCCACAAGGCGGGAAGTACCCTGATGCACAAGATGATCAACGAGGTCTGCAATGCGGCGAAGATCCCCGCGGTCACCATCCCGGACAAGTTGTTCCTGGAGGGATTCGTGGGCGGGGAGTGGGAGGATGATCCGGATCTGCTTGCCCTGATAACGGACGGCCGCATCTATTACGGATGGCGACACCTGCCCAAGATCCTTCAAAATCACCAGCACTTCCTGCGGGAAAGGCAGTCGGTCCTGTTGGTGCGGGATCCTCGCGATGCCCTGGTTTCCGCTTATTATTCCTTCGGCGGCAAACATGCCTCGCATCGTCTCCCTGACAAGAACAAGGAGGCTTTCGTGGCGCGCCTCGAGGCCAATGAAGACCTTGACATCGATACCTATGTCCTGCGTTCGGCCAAGAACCACCTGAACAAACTGCTTGCCTACCAGTCGAGCCTGGACTTCGATCGGGTATTGTTGCGGCGCTATGAGGAGATCTACTTCAACAAGCGAAAGTTTCTCGGCGAGATCTTCGACCATTTCGGGCTGGACGTCCCGACTGAAATACTCGATCAGGTTGCCGCCCGGAATGATGTGCGCCCCGCCGAGGAGGACCCGACCAAGCACATCCGCAAGGGAACTCCCGGTGACCATCGTGAAAAGCTGCGCCCGGAAACCATCGCCAAGCTGAATGCCCTGTTCCGCGAGACCTGCCGCTGGTACGGCTACGACCTTGACGCCTGAACCGCCGAATGCGCGCAACTCTGAATATTGTTTTCAAATAACCTGGAGCTGAAACGGCTGAATCAGGGTAGGGAGCACGACATGAGGCGAGTCAAAGAAGGCCACCCGAAGCTGCAGGAGCATAAGTCCTGGCTGCTGCTTTTCAACTGCCAGGCGCAGGGGTTCGCCAACTGTCTGACTCTGCTTTGCCCCGAAATCCAGGTGGAATATTACGATCCGCCGAGCTACCGGCGAAATGCCGAAGCAATCATGTCCCGGCTGGACAGTTACGATCGAATCCTGGTTGCGCCGAGAGTGGAGCGTAGCCAGAATATCGAACTGACTGGCCGTGCCAACGTGTGGCGGGTGCCCTCGCTGTTTTTTCAGGCATACCATCCCGACCTCTGCTATCTGTCGACTACCGGCCTCCTTTCGAAGGGCCCCCTTGGGCCTCATTACCATTCGGCTATTGCCTTTTCGGCTTTTTGCCGTGGTCTGAACGAGCAGGAGACGGCAGGGCTGTATCGCGAGGATGTTTATGAAGCGCTCGGATACTTCAATTATTGGGATCGGGCAGTTACTGAATTAGTCGAAGAGTTTGCGAGCCACGGCATCGATATCCGGGAGAGTCTTGTCAACTGGAGCCGCGGCGGGCCGTTCATGCACACGATAAACCATCCCAGGATCCACTGCCTGAGGGATGTCGCAAAAGCAGTCATTCGCCGTGCCGGTCTTGCGGTCAACGACACGGACGTGCTTCCTCATGACAATCTTGCGGTTGCCCCCGTCTACCCGGTTTTCCCCGAAGTCGGTTCTCGGCTCGGGGTTCGCGGCAGCTACCTGTTCAAGGGCGCCGGCAGTTTTCTGTTGAAGGGGCTCCAGGAATTTATCTCAGCCAGCATTGACATCTCACGGAACGCCGACGCTCTGACTCCTTCGGTCCCGGGATTCTTCCCGATGCTGGAGAAGACGAAAGCAATCATCGAGGTCATCAAATGAATCGAAATCCTTACCAGGGACTGCCGGACCACCAGTTCTGGCGTCGTGCCGTGGCCGGCATCGAGCCGTTCCTCTTCGACCCGGTGACATCGACCAAATTCACCATTGGCAGGAACGAACGGGTGGCCACGGCCGGCAGCTGCTTTGCCCAGCACATCTCCAACCGGCTGGTTCGGCACGGGTTCAATTACTACGTGCCGGAGGCTGGCGAGCAGCTTCCGGAGGACCAGCGCAAGGCTTTGAACTATGGCGTGTTCTCGGCACGGTTCGGGAATCTCTATACGACCAGGCAGCTGCTGCAGCTGTTTCAGGAGTGCTTCGACGGGCGCACGGCAGCCGAAGCGGTCTGGCAAAGGGAGGACGGCCGGTTTGTCGCCGCCCTGCGCCCGCAGATCACCCCCGCGGGTTACAGCTCCGAAGACGAGGTTCTGGCCGAGCGCAAGCCGCATCTGGCAGCCGTTCGCCGGATGTTCGAGGATTGCGACATCTTCGTCTTTACCCTGGGGCTGACAGAGTCCTGGCGCTCCCGGCTTGACGGTACGGCCTACCCCCTGGCTCCCGGGGTTTCCGGGGGTGGTTTCGATCCCGAGCGGCACGAGTTCGTCAATCTTGATGTCATGGAAGTGATGGCCGACCTGGACGAGTTTTTACGGCGTCTCAAGGGGGTCAACCCGAGGATCAAGGTGATCCTGACCGTTTCGCCGGTTCCCCTGGTCGCGACTTACGAACCCCGCAACGTCCTGGTCGCCACCACCTACAGCAAATCGGTGCTGCGGGTTGCGGCCGAAACGGCCTACCGCAAGTACGATTGGGTGGATTACTTCCCCTCTTACGAGATCATTACCGGCAACTACAACAATTCCGCCTACTACGAGGCCGATTACCGCGGCATCAACGCCATCGGCGTGGACCATGCCATGCGTTGCTTCCTCGCGCACTATACCGATATCGGCGCCGGCAAGGCAAAGCCCGCCGCCGCGTTCGTCGCGCCAACATCCAATGACGATGTGATCTGTGATGAAGAAGCGATCGAGCAAATCCGGGTCTGATCACCGGCTGGCCGCAGCCCGCATATCTTCAGGAAAGGGCTGAAGGAGGAACTTATGCATGCTTCTTCCGGAAGATTTTTCAGCAGGACGATTTCCCATGTGTTCCCGCTGGCCTGCGCGCTCTGTTCATTCCTTGTCATTGTCAGCCTTTCAACTCCGGCCTTCGCTCTACAGGCCGGCGGCAGTGCCCCCGTCATTCAGGCAGAGTCGCAGCGGCAGTGCGGCAAGGATTGGATGTCGCGGGGGATGATCGGGTTGTCCACGCACTATTTCGTTCTGCGAACCGAAGACAACGAGCGGCTAGCAGCCCAGTTCGACGCAAAAAAAGTCGCGGAACAGGCCGCCGACGCCGGAGCTGCATGGTTCCTGTTTACCCTGCACCACCAGGCCTGGATCATGATGGCGCCGAATGCAACCTACGACCGGATTGTCGGGTCCGGCGATTACACCGCCGCGAGGGACGTCCCCCTGGAGTTGATCCGTCAACTCGATAAAAGCGGGGTCAAGCTGATGCTTTACGTGAACCTTCGCCTGGATCAAAAATCTGCCGCTTCCGCGCTTGTCCGCGACAGGATGGGCGGCTGGCCCCCCAATGATAAGCTGATAGAAAATATCGCGGCGGTCTACCGGGAGTTCTCCCTGCGCTACGGGAAGAATGTCGTCGGCTGGTGGGTCGATGGGGCGCGGCTGAAAGAATATCGCAACTCGCCCAACCGTGAGCGGAGGTTCAAGACGATTGCCGATGCCTTGCGCGCCGGGAACCCGGAGGCGCTCGTGGCCATCAAACCGGGCATCGAAGTCAG